>DATHEN010000072.1:0-4857 GCA_035318565.1 Polyangiaceae bacterium | reverse complement strand
AGCCGCGGCGGATATCACCAAGCACAAAGCGGGATGCACGGCGAGCGTCGCTCGGCGCAGGAACGGAAACACCAGGATGTACTGCAGGATGATCGCAACGAACCAGCTCGTGCCGATCCAGGGCGCGTAACCGAAGAAACTGAGCAGCGCTTGCACTGCACCGAGCCGCAGATTGCCGGGCGGAGGTTGCCACAGCGCGACCACCAACCACCAGATGGCCGTCATCGCCCAATAGCCGAGCAGTATGCGCGCCAGCCTGCCCGAGTACCAGGCGCGCTCCGGGCTGGAGATTCCACGCGCGCGTTCACGAGCCCACCAGAGCTCCGACGAAATTCCGAACAACACGAGGAAGACGTGTACGGCGCGATTGATCACCTGCAGAAAGAAGACGGATTCGGAATAGAGCTTCGCGTGAATACAAATCACCGCGAGGATGGCGAAACCTTTCAGCCAATCCAACTCCGGAACGTGTCCGCGAGTGCCGATATTCTGCTCGTTCGAAGAGTGGCGCGGCATGAGTCGAGTCCGGGGCACGAGGCAGGATCAGGCACTATCCGCCTCGAAATCGAAGTTTCTTGCAGTAGTGTGGCGCTCGGCCGTGTAAGAACCAGCGCAGTGCTGCTGGACGCTCGTACCTCGGAGCCGTGCTTTGGGCAATTCACCTGAATCTTCCAACAGCACTGCTACGTCGCGCACGGATGCCGCGCTTCGCTATGCGAGCTGGGCCAGCTGGGCCGCTCTGGCGTACTGGGCCTACTGGTGGTGGATCAATCTCGAAGAGCTGAATCTCTGGGGCTGCGCCCTGACCTGGATTCGGCACCCCTTCTTCGGGGCCGATTTCACGACCCAGAGCGATTACGCCGCCCGCGTCTGGACGAGCGGCGCCGATCCGTACGTCTTCCGGGACCACCTCTTTCACTATCCGCCGATCGTGATTCGCTTGTTCCTGTGGACGCCGCTTTTCATCAACTCGACGGCGCTGCGGATCTGGATCGTGGTGCTGACGCTACTGCTGGTGCTCGGTACGCTCGCAGCCGTGCGTGCGCGGCGCGAGCTCGGGCTCGAACGCGTGCCCGCGGTGGTCGCAGTCGCCGTGGTGTTGTTCAGTTTCCCAGCCATCTTCACGCTCGAGCGCTCGAACTTCGATTTGATCACGCTGGCCGTGGTGCTGGTGGCGAGCGGGTTGTTCCGCCGGGGCGGCTCGCGCGCAGAATTCTTTGCGGGCTGCGTACTGGCCGTAGGACCGTGGGTGAAGCTCTACCCGGGAATCATGGGTCTCGGCCTGGTCGCCTTGCGCCGCTGGCGCGCAACGCTGGGCTTTCTATTGGCCGGCGCAGCGATTGGCCTCGCGGCTCCCGCCGAAACGTTGCGTTCCTTCGAAGCGCTGCGCATCGCCGTGGGTCGCATCAAGAACGCCTCGAAGACGGATCCGTTGCCGCAGTGGTCCCACTCGCTGTCTCTGGCGTGGCAAAACCTCGGACAAGCACTGGAGGACACGCCGCTCGGGAAACCGTTACAAGCCATCTCCGGTGACGCGGCTGCCATGCTCCTGGTGCTGGCATTGTCCAGCTGGGTTTGCTTCCGAGTGTACCGCGCGCGCGGCTCCGAAAGGATCGCATACCCGCTCTTGCTCTGGCTCAACGCGGTCGGGTCCTGCGTGGGAGCGATCGCGAACGACTACAGCTTGATGTTCTTGCCGCTGGCCGTGATCGCCGTCTTCAGCTTGCGCGATCCGTGGTTCGTGCGCGTCTCCATGGCGCTACTACTGATCTGGTGGCAGCCCTTCGAGCTGCCCATACCGCCCGTGCTGCTGCTCGTGATCAAGCTCGCAGCACTGGTCGCGATCGGCGTCAGTCTGGTGCGGCGTGCCGAAGAGCGCTCCGCACGCGCCGCAGTCGCCACGCTGCCGCCGCCCGAGCTCACGAAGGACACGGCGAGCGCGGACGGCGCTGCGCCGCAGCCCTCACGCGCTTGAGCGCGCTCTACTTGGACGCCGACTTCAGACGCCCGGCGTCAGCGGCGGCCGCAGGTGCAGCAGCTGCATCCGCCGTCGCGCTCGGAGCGCTACCGTCGCCGGTATTGCTGGGCGCTTGGGGCGGCGGCGCGGCCATCGGGGAGCCGGACGTCACGCCGGGCATTCCTCCCTGCCTTTGAAGCACGCGCGAGTAGAAGACCAACATGGCGCGGCTCACGCGCGGCGCGTAGCCCTTGGCGTCGCGCTCGAGAATGGCCTCGTGGAGCGGCGGCCAGGAGCGCACGATGCTTTCACCCGTGGGCTTGAAGTCCGCCTTGCAGGCCTCGAGCTCCTGGTTGGGGAATTTGGGGCAGTAAGCGGCTCGACAGCCTTCGAGCACTTTGACCATCTGTTGTGACGGCTCCACCTCTGCCGCGGCGATATACGCCTGCTTGCAGCCGGCTTCCGTGTACACACCGGAACACTCCGTGTAGTACGTCTTCATGGCCTGGCGTGTGTCGGTCTGCAGAACCGCGCGCTCGACGCCACGCTCGCAGCGCTCGATCTCGGTGATGTTCACCTTGGTGTCCTCACGCCGACAGCCAGCGAAGAGAGACACACCAAGACATAGGACCGACGTACCCGTGACGATGGTTCTGCGATTCATGACTCGCCGCTTTTAGCATGCCTCGCGCACCACCCCCAAAACACAAATCCCGAGCGGCTGGGCGCGGAATTTTGGCCGCGATCCGCGGCGACCGTGGCAGAAAGACACTCAGGGGCGGTCCGGCTACCAGCCCTCGTCACGCAGCATTTCGGAGCGGAGACAGGCGTCCTTGTTGCCTTGATCACAGGCAGCCTGAAGTAATTTACGCGCGTCGCCATACTCGCCGGCGGCGGCCTTCATGCGGCCCTGCGCCATCAGCGCGAGCGGCGCCTTGGGATTGAGCTCGGTCAAATGCTCGACGATGGGCTCGGCTTCCTCGACCTTACCGTGCATCAGAAACCACTGCATCCGACCGTACACGCAGTCCATATTGTTCGGATCCGCTTGCACGCACTGATCCACGATCGTGGCCATTCGCTCGAGCTCCGGCGTCAGCTGCGGCGATAGCTTGGCCACTTTCTCGCAGATCGCGTTCTTCGAGTTCACGGCTGCGCAGCGCTTGGCAAGCTCGCGCGCCTCTTCGTGATCTTCATCGGCCAGAGTTTTCGCCGCCAATCCCTGCAGCGCCTGTTCGTTGTTCGGATCCTTGGCCAACACTTCGCGCAATAGCTCGCGCGAACGCTCGGGATCGCTGTTTTCCACGCGCCGCGCGAGGCTCAACTTCTCGGCAGCGTCCTGGTTCGCGGCCACGGCGTGCTGCGCGCTGACGTTCTGCACTTGAGGCAACACCGGCGTCGGTGGCGCTTGAACGACCGGCGCGGCGGGCTGCGGCGCCGCAGGTAGATCCGCGGTTGGCAGGTTTTCCGGCGCGGCTGAGGTTGCGGGATCGGATCGGTCAGTGACCATGACGGCGATCAGACATACCGCCGGCACTACGACGAGACCTCCGATCGCGATCAACACAGCCTTTGGGGAGGGCTCTGACGCAATCATGCCTGCTTTTGCGTCGAGCATGACATCTTGGCGTACCCCCCACAACTGCTTCCTTCGTGAACAAACCCGGACGACTCGCTTGGATTCCCGCGAGCGTTGCGGCCAATGAGTGGAAGCGAGTAATGTGCGTGCCCGCGAATCACACACCCGAGAGCTCGGTATGACGCCGCCTAGCGCAAACAGCCCCAGCTCCGACGTTCGAAGGTCACGGTGGTCCTTGTGCCGAAGCGAGCCTTAGTTACCGGAATCACTGGGCAAGACGGCGTATATCTCGCCAGCTTGTTGCTCGATCAGGGCTACGAGGTTCACGGGTTGGTGCGGCGCGTTGCGCTCGAAGCGCCGCAGCAACGTCTCTCCAGATTGACCGCGCTCTTACCGCGCGTGGAGCTCCATTCGGCGACGCTCGAGAGTTACGCGAGCATTTTTGCCGTCATCGAAAAGTTGAAACCGGACGACCTCTATCACCTGGCCGCCCAGAGTTTCGTCGGTCATTCGTTCGAAGACGCTTTCTCTACGCTCGACACGAACATCAACGGCACCCTGTACCTGCTCGAAGCGGTCAAGCAACGCAGTCCGAAAACACGCTTCTATTTCGCGGCCACGAGCGAGATGTTCGGGCTGGTGAAAGAAACGCCACAACACGAAAACACTGCGTTTCATCCGCGCTCACCCTACGCTGTGTCCAAGGTCGCCGCCTACCACCTGATGCGCAATTACCGCGAAGCGTACGGCCTGTTCGCGTGCGGAGGGATTCTCTTCAACCACGAATCCCCACACCGCGGTTACGAGTTCGTGACCCGCAAGATCACGACGGCCGTGGCCCGCATCAAGGCGGGCGTGGCCAAGACGGTGCAACTCGGCAACCTCGACGCAAAACGCGATTGGGGATTCGCAGGTGACTACGTCCGTGCCATGTGGCTCATGCTCCAGCAAGACGAGCCGGACGACTACGTGATCGCCACGAACCAGACTCACTCGGTGCGAGAGTTCGCCGAGCTCGCGTTCCGACACGCGGGCCTCGATTGGCGGGACCACGTCGTCCTGGATGAACGCTTCCTGCGTCCGTCCGAGGTCGCGCTGTTGCAGGGTGACTACGGTAAGGCCCAGCGCGTGCTCGGCTGGAGTCCGTCCGTCAGCTTCGAAGCGCTCGTTGCGATGATGGTTGACGCCGACATCGAGAACCTCGCAAAGGGGCGGCTCGGTTAACGACACCAGCCTTTGGACTCCATGCCAGCAGCCGATCCCGAAACGACAGCAGCGGCCCCCAGCACACCTCTGGCAAAGCTCCGCCCGTTCAGCACCT
>DATHEN010000071.1:0-2853 GCA_035318565.1 Polyangiaceae bacterium | reverse complement strand
GGACCACGGCGCGATGCCAATCGGTCGGCTCACCCAGTACGACCGCGGGACCGAGCGTAAGACGCGCGAAGGAGCGCCGGAGCGGTCTGCTCGGAGTCTGGTCGGCCTGGGTAAGCCGCACGGGTACTGGTCGGCGGTGCTCGATGCCGCGGGCCACTCGGAGCGCCTGCGCATCGACGTCGAGCCCTGCGACTGGCGGCGACGCGTTCACGGCGTCGTGAAGGGGGACGTAAAGGGGGCCGCGGTCCGATGGGCGAGTCGGCAGGTCGGGCGAAGCATCACCGACGACAACGAAGCCGAGGCCATCTGCCTTGCGTGCTTCGCCGCTCTGGACGGCATGGCGATGGTGGGGCAGGCCCAGCTCAAGCAGCGGGTGTACGCGCGCGGCAAGCGCAACGAGCGTCGCCAGCTCGATCTCGACGTGTTGAACGCGTCTAGGCCTCTCGTCACGCCCTCCCCGTCGACGCCCGCGCACACGTGTAAAGACGTTGAGCGCGCTACGGATGTGCGGACCAGTGGGAGGGCGGGATGACCTGGAACTCTCCACGCTGCGACTTCGCCGCGCTCGAGCGCGATCTCGCCGCCCTCAAAGCGTCGCTCGACGAGCAGCCGCCGCGCATCGTCGCCATCCACGTGCGCTCGTTCGATGAGCTCACCACGCAAAAGACGTCTGCCATCGAGCAACACGCCGTCTCGTGCCTCGGCCTTCCGGTGCTCGGCGTGCCAGTGCGCGAATGCGCGTACCTCGAGCGTAACCGTGCGGTCCTAGCGTTCAGCGATGGAAGCTTCCAGACCGTCACCATCTGCTCCAGCAAGGCGCCAGCGCAGCGCGTCACTGCCGCCGACACCAACGCACTCGTCGCCGCGTACGAGACGCTGCTCGAGCCCGTCACCGCCGCCGGCCGCGTGCGCTGCTCGGTCTGCTCGGCGCAGTACCAGCAGACCTCGCGCGGCCTCGAACTGTGCACGCGCACGGTCGGCAAGGTCGCTCGCGAGTTCCGCTGCGGGCTGTGCAGTGCGCGGAGGGCGACGTGACCGCGAAGCTGTCCATCGTCCAGACACCCGGCACATGCAGCGGCGAGCCGCGCATCTCCGGCACGCGAATCACGGTGCGCAACGTCGTGCGCTTCTTCATGACGGGCAGCTCTTTCGCGGAGATTGCGAGGCAGTACGACCTCCCGGTCGAGGCGGTCGAAGACGCGGTGCGGTACGCGATGAAGAAGTGGAGGCGGCGCCCATGACCTCGACGACGCGATCGCCCACACAGCACCTCCTACGCGTTCTGCGCGCCGCGTCGTTCCGCGCGAGCGATGAAGCGGACCTTCAGCGCGCGATGGCAAAGCTGCTCGATGAGAGCGGCATCTCGTACCAGCGCGAGAAGATCATCGGCATGGACAAGGCCAGCCGCATTGACTTCTGGCTGCCCGATCCGCGCGGCGGAATCGGCCTCGAGCTGAAGGTCGGGCAGCCCGCGAAGAACATCTACCGCCAGCTGCTCCGCTACGCCGACCACGGCTGCATCAGCGAGCTGGTGCTCGCGAGTACCAGCCACACCGCGTTGCGACTCCCGACTGAGGCGCTCGGCAAGCCTCTTCACTCCATTCAGCTGCGAGCGTGGTGCTGATGCGAACGTACGGGTCAATCCGTCTGGTGAAAGACGCCTGGCATGTGACGGCCGAGCCGCACGTGGTCATCCGGCTCAAGCGCCTGTTCGGCAAGCTCCCGAAGGGCGCCAAGGATCTGAGCATTCGGCACACGCCCGACGTCGCCCGCGATCTCGAGTGGGTGATGGAGCGCTACCCGCTTGAGATTTGCGACGCCGACCGAGCGTTCATGGTCGGCCAGCGCGTGCTGCACGTGGAGCGCTCCGAGCGCTTTGTGCAGGTGCTCAGCGGCCAAACCGAAGCGCGCGCGTTCAACCTGAAGCTACCCCCGCGCGACTACCAGCGCATCGCGGCAGACCTCGCCCTCGCGCAATCCGGCCTGCTGATCGCTGACGAGGTCGGCGTTGGCAAGACCGTGCAGGCGATCTGCATGTTCACCGAGCCGCGCACGCGCGTTGCGTTAGTGGTGACGCTCGCGCACCTGCCGCAGCAATGGACGCGCGAGCTCGCCCGCTTCGCGCCGACGCTGCGAACGCACGTGCTGAAGAAGAGCAAGCCGTACACGCTCCCCGCGGTCGACGTGATCGTGACGAACTACCACAAGCTCGCCGGCTGGGCTCCGGCACTCGCAGGCAAGGTTGCGTGCGTCGTGTTCGATGAGGTGCAGGAGCTGCGCCACGCCGACACGAACCGCTACGAAGCAGCGCGCGCGATCGCAGATGAAGCGCAGTGGCGCGTCGGCCTGAGCGCCACGCCCATTCACAACTTCGGCAACGAGTTCTTCAACGTGCTGAACATCCTGCGTCCGGGCGAGCTCGGCACGCGCGCGGAGTTCCTCGAAGAGTGGTGCGGCGAAGCGGACTCACGCGGCAAGGCCAAGCTCAAGGACCCGGTCTCGTTTGGTAGCTACCTGCGCGACCAGGGCATGATGATCCGCCGCACACGCACGGACGTCGGCCGCGAACTGCCTGCTCTCACCGTGGTGCCGCACACGGTGCCGTCCGAGGACGTGTTCGAGCAGCTCGGCGACGTGACCGAGCTTGCGCGGTTCATCCTCTCGCAGACCGGGCCTGGCATGGAGCAGATGCAGGCACGTGGTGAGCTCGATTGGAAGCTCCGCCAAGCGACAGGCCTCGCCAAGGCCAAGTACGTCGCGCAGTTCGTGCGCATGCTGGTCGAGTCGGGTGAGCGGGTGGTGCTCTACGGCTGGCATCACGCGGTGTACGAGGTGTGGCGCCGCGAGCTCGAT
>DATHEN010000070.1:0-2488 GCA_035318565.1 Polyangiaceae bacterium | reverse complement strand
CAAACGTTCGATGAACGTGACCACGAGCGACTGGGTCACCGGAATGCCGGTGCGCTCGGCCAGAAGGCCTGCGCGTACGAGCTCGCCCATGCGCGCCGGGAACACGTTGTTGCTCGCGTAGCCGACCACGACCACGTTCGTGGCCGTTGCCAGTGGTAACGGCGCGTGCCCGCGCACCAGAAGCTCGCAGCGGTGGCCGCGCACCACATGCCCGGCCAAATAAAATACAGCGGCGATCAGCACCCAGGGCATGGGCTTCGCCGCGTGCCAGGCCCTCAGCGCCGCGTCCGCATCCATGCGGCGCACGGACAAATAGACCAGCAGCGCACTGACCCCTACGCCGACCACGGCGCTGACCAGGGAGGCGGTTTTGCGGGACGAAGCGACGGGGCTCACGAGGTCCTTCCCGCGCGGCGAACAGATGACCCTATCCTCATGGACGGACCCGGTACAAGCAGGCTACTGGGTCCCCGGCTCATTTGAGCCTGGGTTATCGCGCGCGGACTTTGGTAGTAGGCGTTTACCATGACACGAGCACTAGTTACCGGGGGATCTGGCTATTTCGGATGCGCTGTTGTCAACGAGCTCCGGAAACGGGGCTATCAGGTCGCAGTCTTTGACCTGGTGGACGTGGACGATCGCCCGAAAGACGTCGAGTTTTTTCAAGGTGACATCCGCGATCGAGCCGCGATTTCGCGAGCCTGCGAGGGTGTGTCCGTCGTACATCACAATGTCGCACAAGTGCCGATCGCCAAGGACAAGGCGCTCTTCCACAGTGTGAACGTAGACGGCACCCTGAACCTGCTCGAGGCACTACGAGCACACCGCGTGCCGAAAGCCGTGCTCGTGTCTTCGAGCGCCGTTTTCGGCGTTCCCGCGAAAAATCCTGTTGACCATACCGTCCAGCCGGCCCCACGCGAAGAGTACGGGGCAGCCAAATTGGAAGCTGAACACCTCGCTCATCGTTACGTGCGGGACCACGGGCTCGACATCTCGATCATTCGTCCGCGCACCATTCTCGGTCACGGCCGTCTCGGCATTTTTCAGATCCTGTTCGAATGGGTACGGCGTGGCAAAAACGTCTACGTGATGGGCCGCGGCGATAACCAGTACCAGTTCGTGCATGCGGACGACCTGTGCGATGCCTGCATTCGCGCCGGGGAGCGCCCGGGGCCGGCCACGTTCAACATCGGGACCGATCGCTTCGGCACGATGCGGCAATTGCTCGAAGCGCTGGTGCGGCACGCGGGGACGGGCAGCAAGGTTCGTTCCTTACCCATGGGCTTGACCATCAAAGCCATGGAAATTACCAGCCAGCTCGGACTTTCGCCTCTTGGCGGATATCACTCGCTGATGTACGGCCGGGAAATGTATTTCGACCTGAAGCCGGCCCAGGACGCGCTCGGCTACAAGCCGAAGTTCAGCAATGAAGAGATGATCTGCGAAAGCTACGACTATTACGTGGCCAATCGCGAGGAGATCCTCTCGCGCAAGGGCGCATCGCACCATCGCTCGCCCATGAAACAGGGCATCCTGAAGGTGCTCGAGCACCTGCCGTAGCGCTGCCGTTAGCGCTTCCAGCGAACAGCGCTGGCGCAAATTGTCAACCGCGGTAAATCCGCCGCGCGCCGCCCTCGCCGGTTTTCGGTACGGGTGGCCACTCGGAGCGATCGTGATCTGCTCTTACCAAAGACGAACCCAGTAGTTCCCCGATGATCCGAGTCTCGCAGCTCGCCAAGTCCTTCGGCGCCCGCAGCCTGTTCGAGGACGTCTCGCTCGAGCTCAATCCAGGCGCGCGCTACGGGCTGGTGGGCGCGAACGGCTCCGGCAAGACCACGTTCTTGAAAATCTTGGCGGGTGACGAGCCAGCGTCCTCGGGCAACGTGACGATCGCAAAGCGCGCGCGCGTGGGCGTGCTGCGTCAGGACTTGTCCATGGACGACGGCGAGCTCATCTTGCGGCTCGCCATGATGGGCGACAGGCCCGTCTTCGACCTGCTCGAAGAACGCTCGCGCATCATCGATCACGGCCTTGGCGACGCGCATCAGCTCGCCGACCTGGAGGACGCGCTCTCCACGTCCGGCGGCTACACGCTCGAGGCTCGCGCGGCTGCGGTGCTCGAGGGGCTCGGCATCCCGCGAGTTTCGCACTCCCGCCCACTTTCCACGCTCTCCGGCGGGTTCAAGCTGCGCGTGCTGCTCGCGCAGGTGCTGCTCGGCGGGCCCGATGCGCTGCTGCTCGACGAGCCCACGAATCACCTCGACATCCTGTCGATTCGCTGGCTCGAGAAGTTTCTGGCGAGCTACCGCGGCGTGGCCGTCGTGATCTCACACGACCAGCGTTTTCTCGACAACGTGGCCACACACATTCTCGACGTGGACTACGGCACGATCAGCGCGTACCCGGGCAACTACGCGCAGTTCACCCGTGAAAAATCAGCGATCTTCGAACGCAAAGAAACGGAGATCAAGCGCGCCGAAAAGATCAT
>DATHEN010000069.1:0-2682 GCA_035318565.1 Polyangiaceae bacterium | reverse complement strand
GCTGCTGATTTTGCCGATGTCGGCCTCTGCGCTGGAGATCGCGAGCTGCGCTCGCCCCTGCGCCTCGGAAGCGTTCAGCGCCGCAGCCGGCAGACCGAACCCGACCGTGACTAGCGCGGAGGCAAGCGCCCAACCGTGGGCGTGCCTGAGACGCATTACTTGCCTCCCGTTCCGATCGAAAAGCTGCCGGATGCGTTGGCTTTACCCGCACCGGTGCTGCCGCTGCTGGTCGTGGCCGGCCGGCTCGCCGGAGTGGCGCCGCCAGACAAGCCGCTCTTGATCTTCTCCTGGTAACGGATGGCGGGCCGCTGCTCGAGCGGCGTCGTCACTCCGCCCTTCTCCCAGGCGATTGCGTCGAGCTCGATGGTCTTGCCTTCCGTGACCGTGAAGGCGTGGCTGCCCTTCACCTCGAACTTGTAGCCGCGCAGGTACGAGAACACGCCGTAGCCGTGTCCGCGCAGCTGCACCAACACCTGCAGTGTGTGATCCCCGGGCGGGATGGAGCCGCTGAAGATGGGAATCTCCTTCTGCTCCGAGAGCGCGCCGGTGTCGTCCTGCTTGTTGTACTGCACCGCGCCATCGAGCACGAACAGCGCCCGCGTCAGCTTGAACGCACTGCTCATGTCGTTGGTGAACTTGATCTCCGCGCGGGCGCCGCCGACACCGCCCGAAAGGATCGTATCGCTCAGCAAGCTCAGCCGCGTGTGGCTACGCCGAATCTGCTCCTTGAGCTCGTCGATGCGCTGCTCGAGATCTCGCAGCCGCACGACGTACGTCGAACCGTCCATCGAACCGGACGCGCCGGCCGTTGCGCCGGCAGTTCCCGCTCCAGTTGCGGTAGCACCGCCGGTAGCGGCAGATGGCGCGGTCGTCGCACTGGCGCTGCCAGTCGCCGCACCTGCAGTGCTCGATCCGCTCGTCGTCGTGGTCGACGTGCTGGCGCCTGCACTCGTAGCGCCCGTCGCACCTGCGCTCGTCGCGCCGGGCTTCGTGGTTGCGGCACCTGCATCCGCGGCTTTAGTAGTGCCGGTAGCTGCAGGAGCAGATTTCGTTTCCGTGCCGGGTTTGGTCCCCGCGTCTTGTGCGTGCGCCGGCAGCGCCGCCGTCAACCCGGCGAGCAACAATACCCAACAGGCCTTGTGAAGTCGCATCGTTCACCCTCTCGATGAATTAAGGAGCAGAGCGCAAACTCACCCTTGTGAGAGTCCCCTTATGTGCAGGATCTACGCAAACTGCAATATGCGCTTGCACGCACGTGTTCTCGGGGGCAATAAGCCCCAGGATTTTAACACCGGACTCGGCGCCGCGAGCGCACCCGACATCGATAAATAGAAAGAGAACAAAGCGCGAAAGCGCGGGTGCATCGGGGCACGACCACGCTGTCTTGCAGCGGACTGGGACCCGGAGCTACCGTACGTTTCGCGCGTCGAAACCAAAGAGATCGGCTCGCGCGATGTTAGACCCCCATGCGCGTACTCGACCCGTGCCCCAGCATGTCGTCACCCCAGGTGCCCGAGGCTGCCGCGCTGGCAGTCCAGTTGCCCGAGACGGTGAAGTCGCTCTCGGCACAGGCGTGATTATTTCAAGAAGCCACCTGCAAGGCTTGCTGACCGACCGCCTCCGGCGGTACGGGCGCGATCCTGGAGTCCACTGAGGCCATGGCGGGCGTGCGCACGGATGCCACGGACGAAATGCTCATGGTCCGCTACCAGCGCGGCGACCGAGAAGCATTCGCCGAGCTCGTGCGGCGCTACCACGTTCCCATCTACAACTTCGTGATCCGCCAGGTGCGCCATGCGGATCCGGCGCGCGATTTGACCCAGGACGTGTTCTTGCGGGTCGTGCAGAGCGCCGCTGAATTCAAGCACGAAGCCCGCTTTTCGACCTGGCTGTTCACGATCGCCAGAAACCTCTGCACGGACCACTTGCGAAAGCTCGTGCACCGGCGGCATGCATCGCTCGATCAACCCGCATCGGACAGCGGTTCCCGCGTTTTGGGTGACAGTGTTGCCGACGGCCATCCACGAGCTAGCGTGGAACGTATGGCCGGCTCGGCAGAAGTGATCGGCTCGATCGTACGCGCGGTGGAGGCGCTACCCGACGAACAGCGGGAGGTGTTTCTACTGCGAGAGATCGGCAACCTGCCCTTCCGTGAAATCGCGGCCATCACGGGCGTGGGAGAGAACACGGTGAAAAGCCGCATGCGCTATGCGCTGGATCGCCTGCAGGAGGCGCTGACCGACTACGAGGAGTACGCGCGCGCTCTGCGCTGAGTCGCGCGCTCTGGAGAAGGTTCGAACGTGGATTGCGAGAAGTTCGACAGAATCGTCCTCGACCAGATCTATCAGGAGCTGGACGAGCTCACGAGCCTCGCGGCCAAGCGGCACGTCGAGCACTGCATGCGCTGCCGCCGCATCGAAGCAGGCCTGCGCGCCACGCGCGAAGTGGGCGTGCTTCCCACGCTCGAGCCCCCCGAGAGCTTGGTCGCGCACATTCTGACGGCCGAGCGCGAGGCGCACGCCATGCTCCCGGCACGGCAGCGCTTCGGGCGCGCCATTTCGATCCTGGCTGGCTATGCCATGCGTCCGCAGCTCGCGATGGCAGCGCTCTTGGTGCTGATGATCGGTGGCAGTTTGCTGTTTCTGCGCGGGCGCCCGGATAGCGACGCCAGCCTCGCCGCCG
>DATHEN010000068.1:0-3596 GCA_035318565.1 Polyangiaceae bacterium | reverse complement strand
CATTGGTCAGCGTCTCCGTGTAGTCGATGCTCGACCCGAGCAGCGTGCTCGCTTGCGCCAAAAATCGGAGCCGCTCCTCGGCCCGTTTGCGGTGGCTGATGTCCGAGAGCGCGATCACGGCGCCGATCGGCTTGCCGCTTTCGGCGTGCAGCAGCGTGACCGTCTTGTCCACCGGTACGATCGCCCCGGAGCGCGCCGTGAGCAGCACGTCTTCACGGTGCCCGACACTTTTCCCGGAACCGAACGCCTCCTTCAAGCGTTCGGTCAGCGGAGGCATGCCCGGGGCCGCGTGGGTGCCTACCACCTCTCCGAGCGGCTGGCCGCGCGCTTCCCGCTCTGTCCAGCCCGTGAGCTTCTCGGCGGCGGGATTCAGATAGCTGACGTTGCAGTCCACATCCGTGGTGATCACCGCGTCCGCGATGCTGTGCAGCGTTTTGGCGAGCCAGTCCTGGCTTTCGCGCAGCGCGAGCTCGGCGCTTTGGGCCTGACGTTCGTATTGATGCAGGTGCATCGCATAGCGAATGCTGTGCGCCAGCCGCGCGGGTACGAGGCCGATCTTCGAGAGATAGTCCGAGGCGCCCGCTTTCATGAGCTTGACCGCGAGCTCTTCGTCTCCGCGGGCGGTGAGCACGACGAAGGGAGCATCCAGGCCGCGTGCGCGCGCCTGTGCAATGAAATCGAGACCCGTTCCGTCGGGCAAATCGCAGTCGAGCAGTACACAGTCGGCGCCGTGCGTCGAGAGCTGCTCGAGCGCGTCGTTCAGGTCAACCGCTTCGTCGACCTGCGCGAACAGCAGCTCGGTCACTGCTTGCCGCAGCACCTTGCGCTCCTGGTCGTCTGCATCGACGATGAGCACGCGAACTTGCGTGACCTGTGTCATTGGACCCAATCAGCAGCTGCGCGATCCGCCAACCCTGCCATCTCCGTTGGAGTGCGTTTCCAGCACAATCCTCGCTCCTGTAACGAGTGCCCGCGCGTGTCTGCCCTGAGTCGTGAGTGAGAAGAAGTGCGCACTCCGCGCGTTCTGGTCAAGCAGCGAGCGAGCGTGCGTTCGCGCTCGTCATGCCGACGTCATGTATTTTCTGGGCTTTTATCGGAGGTGGCAACTGCTGGTGCCGCGGCGCGATGCAGCAGGCCGAGCACGCGCGCGCCGAGCTCGGGCGCGCGAAATGGCTTGCTCACGAAGTCGTCCGCCCCTGCAGCGAACGCTTGACTCACGTCCTGGCTCGAAGAATGGGCGGTCAGAAACAGAATCGGAAGCTTGCCGAGCTCGCTCTCTTCACAGCGCAAGCGCTTGCACAGATCCAAACCGGACATGCCGGGCAGATTCCAATCGAGCACCAGCAGGTCGACGCGGCGCTGGCGCAGATGGTCGAATGCTTCCTCTGCCGTTCCTACCGAGCTGACCTCGAAACCCGAGGCGCTGAGCATTGCGGAGACCACCGTCTGCACGTGACTGTCGTCATCCACGACGAGCACTCGAGAATCGGGCGGCGCTTGTACGGGAACAGGGGGCACGGACAGCGTCGCCGGAGGCAAGCTCGGCGGCGCATCGCCGTGCGCGAAGCTCCAGATACGATCCCAATCGCGCTCTTCGAAGGAGATACGCATGCCCTCCACGGCCTCGATCACCCGCCCGGCCACGCATGTGGACTCCTCGCCGATGGTGAAGGTGGCCAGCACCCATTCCCGCTCTTTCAGGCCTCCAGAGCAGGATTGCTGTGACAAGTCCAGCTCGTGCTCATCGCTATTGGCCTCGAGCTGCTCCGACAGCGTTTCGAAACTTTTGAACGGAAAACAGATTCCTCGCACGTGTTGAGCAGGTTAGCGCGTGGATCCTGGCCTTTCCAGTTCGGGTCCGGCAATTCCTGGATGCTCCGGTGGTTACGGCGCTGAACGCCACGTTGCCAGCAAACTACAGGCCAGCGCCAACCCCCCCAGAAGGGCTGCACAGAGCATCAGGGAAGTGCCAGGTCCAGGCACGACCCCGAGCAGGCCGCTGACGCACGCGCGCGGGCTCGGCAAAAGCACGGCCGCGCTGGAAACGCCGAATAGCCAATCGACGAGCAGAAACCAGAGTCGCCCGCGGCCGTCGCGACCGAAGGTCGAGCCGAGCGCAAACCAACCGGCGTAGCCCAGGCCCGCCAAAGCACCGATCCACGTGGTTGCGAGCACGTCCCCGGCAAGGGCGGGGTCAGTCAGCGGGCGCGCCACGAGCACGGTGGCATCTCCCAGTACCGCCCCCATCAGGGTGCACAAGAGCGCGCCGCCGCCTAGCAAACCAAGGGTGGCGCTTCGTCGATTCAGTCCCATCAGCGCCAGTACCGATACGGCCTCTTCGAGCCGTCGCGTCGAACACGCCAAGTGTAAGACGAAGCAGGCAAAGAGCGGCAAGGCCGCACCGAACGTGACGCGCGATAATGCGCGGTCGGGCGCGCCGACCAGGCCCGTGCGCCGTTCTGCCCAGGCGCACAGCAAGACGACGCCCAGGGTGAGCAGGCCGGCGATGAGCGCGCGCGGGCTCTGAAATCGCCGCGCAGCCAGGCGAAGCCCCAGCCTAAGTGCGAGCATGCGGGCTCCGCTCTGCCTGCGGCTGTAGTTGGGCGCTGCGGTATGCGGCGTCGTACGCGGCGCGCAAGTAGCCGGCGTTGGCCGCCCGAGTGAACTCGATATCCGGCAAGCTCGGCACGATCGCCAGGACGGGTATGCCGTGCGCGCGCGCGGCGCGGGTCAGCGCCAAAGCCAGACGCTTCGGATCCGGACCTTGAACCCGCACCTCCGAGGTGTGATGCGTTTCGTCGAAGGCCACCGCGGCCACCTCTTCGACGTGACTGAGGGCTGCCGCGAGCGCGCGCGCCGCGGGTGTGCGAACCAGCAAGACCGTCTGTTGGCCCGGTACGATCGGCCAGGCACTCGCACCTGCCGTGTGCGGCAGCAATCGGCCGCGATCCAGCAGCCACACGTGACCCCCGAGCGCTCGCGCAGAGGTGGGGCTGCTGGTCGTGCAAATCACCAGGGCGCCCTGCTCCACCCAGTTTGCGATGCGCTCGCTCAAGAGCGCCGCTGACAGACCGGGCAAGTAGGCCAGAGGCTCGTGTAGAGCGGCGAGCAGCGGGCTTTCCACATTCAGTGCAATGCAGGCCGCGACGCTCCGGCATTCGCGCGCATCCAGGGAGGCCGGGGGACGATCGGCCCAGCGTGCAATGTGTGCTCGCTCGAGCGTTTGCTCCGGAGCGATCGCCAGCCCGCGTGCTGCCAGCGCAATTCGTACGGCTTCGAGCACTGTCTTGGACGGAAAGAGTTGCTCGTGGTGGCGTAGTGAAACCATGCGGCGGCGCAGCTCGGGTGTGCGGTGGGGAGCGCGACCCTGCACGCGCACGACGCCAGAACGAGGCGGGCAGGCACCGGCCGCGAGCTCCACGATGTCGCGCGTCCCCTCACGCTCGTGGCCGAGGATCACGTGCAGGCCCGGCGTGAGCGTCAGATTGCAGTGGTTCAGTGTGCCGGCGCTGGCACGCTCGAAGGTCAACATCTCACCCCCCGATTCCCGCTGCGAGGAGGTGCTCGCGCAGCACGTCCAAGAGTCCCGGAATGCT
>DATHEN010000067.1:0-4803 GCA_035318565.1 Polyangiaceae bacterium | reverse complement strand
GTCGCCATGCCCCCGGAAGCGATGGGCGAGCAGATCAAGTAGCGACCAATGGCGCGCGCTGGCGTCCCGAAATTCATCTAAGTTCGTACCTGAAACAGGCCTCCACGCCCGCCGCGGGGTGGTAGTATACGCCGGCTTCGGCCGCCAGCACCCCACCGACTCAAACCACCAACTTCACACGGGATTGTTTCCTCGAAGCGATGCACAGACGTCAGGTACAGCGCATCGCATTCGCGTGGTTTTTGAGCGTAGGCGTAGCCGCACGAGCAAACGCCGCGCCTGACGTGAAGGCGTGTATCGCTGCGCATGCGGACGGCCAGGTGCTCCGCACACAAAAGCGGCTGCTCGGTGCGCGGCAGCAGTTTCTCGCTTGCGCCATCGACAGCTGCCCTGACCTGGTGCGTAAGGACTGCACGCAATTTCTCGCGGACGTCAGCGCCAGCATGCCCACTCTGGTGCTGGCCGCAGTGGATAACGGCGAGCGTGATCTGACGCGGGTGTCCGTCGAGCTCGACGGACACCCGCTCACGTCGGTTCTGGACGGCAGCGCGCTGGCACTGGACCCAGGCGAGCATCGCGTCACCTTTCGCGCGCCCGACGGCCGAGTGCGCGAGTACCGTATCGTGGCGCGCGAGAATGAGAAAGGCCGGCGCCTGGTGGCTCACTTCGAGTCGGCAAACGCAAAATCCGGGACTGCGCGCCCGCTTAGCGTACCCCCACTGGCGTACGCGCTGGGCGGCGTGGGAGTGCTCGCGCTGGGATCGTTCACGTATTTCGGGCTGCGCGGACGCTCCACGGAAGAGTGTGCACCGAGCTGCAGTCGATCCGAAGTCGACAGCATGCGCACGCAGTATTTGGCCGCCGACATTTCCCTCGCTGTCGGCGCTGCGGCGCTGGGAGCCGCGACCTACGTGTTCTTCTCGCAGCGCGCGCAGCAACGCACGGAAGCGTCGCAAACGGCGCGGGTGCAGCTTCGCCCCCCGCGTAACGGGCGCGGGCTTTCGCTCGAGGCGCGGCTCGACTTCTGAGCGCGCTACCAGATGTCTTCTTGCATCAGTGACGTGTTGATGGCGAGCGCGGCCTTGCTGCCCTCCCCCGCACCCACGATGGCCTGCAGTGCGTCGCGCGATGCATCACCGGCGACCCAGAGGCCAGGGACATTCGTGGCTTCGAGCCTGCCGCTCTCCACGCCGCCTTTTTTCGTCATGCGGCAGCCGAGCTTCTCGGCGAGATCGGAGCGTTGCTGGCAACCGACGCTGAAAAATAGCGCCCGCCGCTGCAACGCCGGTGCCCGTTCGAACACGATCTGCAGGCCCTCCCCCGCCGCCTCGAAGCGCACGATGGGCTGGTCGCAGATGGGAATACCGTGTTCGCGCAAGCGAGTCCGGTAGCGCTCATCGATAGTGCACGGGCCGTCCGTACAGAAGACGACGTCCGAGCTCCACAGACTCATCTCCAGTGCAAAACGAGCGCCGGGGTCGTCACCGCTCGCGTACGCGGCGAGCGGCATGTCCGAGAGCTCCCAGCCATCGCAATACGGGCAGTGAAACAGCCGGTTGCCGAGGAGCTCACGCGCACCGGGCACGTCCGGGAGCTTGTCCACCAAACCCGTCGCCAGGAGCATCCGGCGTGCAACGACCACCGCGTCGTCCGCGCAGGTGAGCTCGAAGCCCGCATCGCTGCGCGTGGCGTCGACCACGCGCGTTTCATGAAATGACACGCTCGGATAGCGGGCGATTTCCGCGCGCGCCAAGCGCCGCAACTCCGCAGGAGGCGTGCCCTCACGCGTGATGAAGCCGCGCACGTGAGCGGACGCTTCATTGCGGTAACGGCCGTCATCGAGCACGATGACCGTGCGCCGGCAGCGGCCGAGCACCAGCGCTGCGCTGAGCCCGGCCGGCCCACCTCCGACGATGGCAACGTCACAACGCATGCGGATCCTAGAGCACGCCGCCGGGCGGCCACCCTGCAGCTACCCTCTTCACGGCGGCGAGCTGCGTCAACTGTGGCGTTTGGCGCCACACTCGCCGAGCTCAGAGTTTGCCGGTCTGAATCGCGCTCTGAGCTTGATCGCACACCACGCGCACGCCCCAGATCAGGTGCGCAAAGCGCTCGTCTTTGGTGAGACCTTGCTTGTAACGGTAGTAGATCTGTTGAATTACCACGCCGGTCTTGAACAGACCGAACGCGAAGTAAAAGATCGCGTCCTCTAAATTTCTGCCGCTCTTCTCCGCGTAGCGGTCCACGATTTCTCTACGCGTGAGGCTGCCGGGCAGGTGCGTCGGGCCCCAGCGCACGGCCTGAACCGTGGGAGGGTCGTCGGCCTGGACCCAGTAGCAAAGCGCAGTACCGAGGTCCATCAGCGGGTCACCGATGGTGGACATCTCCCAATCCAGGACGCCGATGATGCGCGTCGGATCATTCGGATCCAGAACGACGTTGTCGAGCTTGTAGTCGTTGTGGATGAGCGAGGTGTCGCTGTGCTTCGGAATGTGTTCGGCGAGCCAGCGCGCCACCTGCTCGACGCTCTCGAAATCGTCAGTCTTCGAATCGGCGTAGCGCTTGGTCCAGCCCGCTACTTGACGCTCCACGTAGCCCTCGGGTTTGCCGAGCTCGGCCAGGCCGGCGCGTTCGTAGTCGATGGCATGCAGCTCGACCAGCGTGTCGACCAGGTTCTCCTGCAGTGCACGCAAGCGCTCCGGCGCAAGCTCGAGGCCGGGCGGCAACTCTTTACGCAAGATGATGCCCTGGATGCGGCGCATCACGTAAAACTTCGCGCCCAGGATGCTCTCGTCCTCGCAGTAGGCGACCGGCTCCGGAGCCTTCGGATAAACGGCGTGCAGCTTCGACAGCACTCGGTGCTCGCGGCCCATATCGTGCGCAGACTTCACCTTGCTGCCAAAAGGCGGGCGCCGCAGCACGTACTCGCGCTCTCCGGCGCGCACCAGGTACGTCAAGTTCGAATGGCCGCTCGGAAACTGCTGGACCGACACCTCTGCGTTCGACGCAAGCTCGGGCACGTTCTCGCGCAGGTAGCGGGCCAGCGGCTCCAGGTCCAACTCTTCCCCCTGCCGCACGCTGCGCGCGTTATCCAAATGCTCGCTCATCGGGATCTCCTCTAGTGCAACTCTCAGCGGTACGTCCAAAGACTCGGGTTAGCGAGGTGCGATAGAACGTTGAACCGGCTCAAATTTTTTCGTTCGGCGCTGAATAGGACGTCCGAGACGCTGGCATTGTTCAAGGCCCAGCCGAGCTCGAGGGCTTGCTCGTACGGGGCTTTCAGAATGTCGGCGATCGCGACTCCGATGGCGCCGCCAGAGCTGAACGCCAGGATGCGTTGCCCGCTCGATTCGGCGACGGTCATGCGCCGCATGCCCTCCGCGACCCGTTCGGTGAAGGCCGTCCACGACTCCCCTTCGCTGAGGTCGAGCTGCCCGCCCGCCCACATGCGCATCACGGTCTGCAGCACGCGCTCGAATGCGCGCATCCTGGCGCGCTTGTCGGCCGAGCCCTGAAATTGCTCCAGCAGCGCGGCAATTTCGGGACGCTCGGCCATCAGCTTGGGCACCTCGCTCTTCATGATGCCTTCAGCCTGGTATTCGTCGAGCTCCGGCAACACCACGAGCTCCGGCCAATCAATGCCTCCGGCCTCGCGCATGGCCTCGCGAGCGAGCTCGGCCGTGTGGATCTGCCGCTGCCGCGGGCCCGAATACACCGCATCGAACTGGTATCCGAGCGACGCGAAGTAAGTGCCGAGCCTGCGCGCCTGATCGTGACCGAGCTCCGACAAGACGTCGTAGTCCTCCGCCAAGAACGAGGCCTGCGCGTGACGAACCAGGTGGAGCGTGCTCATTGCTTGCGATCGCGCAGCGCTCGCAGGCGAAGCCGTAGCGCGCTCAGCCGGATGAAGCCCGTGGCGTCCGCCTGATCGTACACGCTGTCTTTCTCGAAGGTCACGAAGTCCTCACGGTAGAGAGACTTCGGGCTCTTGCGCCCCACGACCGTCACGCTGCCTTTGTACAACTTCACGCGCACCGTGCCTTCGACGACGTTCTGGGTGGCGTCGACCAAGGTTTGCAGCATCTCGCGCTCCGGGGAAAACCAGAAGCCGCGGTAGACGAGGGTGGCGTACTCGGGGATCAGCCCATCACGAATACGGATCTGCTCGCGATCGAGCGTGAGCGACTCGATGGCGCGATGCGCCTTGAACAGCACGGTGCCGCCCGGTGTCTCGTAGACGCCGCGCGATTTCATACCGACGTAGCGGCTCTCGACGATATCCACTCGGCCGACCCCGTGTTCGCCCGCGAGCTCGTTCAGGCGCGACAGCAGGTCCACCGGCTTCATCCGCTTGCCGTCGATGGACACGGCGTTGCCCTGCTCGAAGCCGAGCTCCAGATACAGCGGCTTGTCCGGGGCGTCCTCCGGTGCACGCGTGAGAATGAACATGTTTTTCGGAGGCTCTGCCCAGGGATCCTCCAGAATCCCGCCCTCGAACGAAAGGTGCAGCAAATTCCGGTCCATGGAGTACGGTTTTTCGGCGCTCGCCGTGATGGGAATGCCGTGCCGCTGGGCATACTCGATGCAATCGGTCCGCGACTTCAGATCCCATTCGCGCCACGGCGCGATCACGCTCACGTCTGGATCGAAGTGCATGGCGCCGAGCTCGAAGCGCACCTGATCGTTGCCCTTGCCGGTCGCGCCGTGCGCAAT
Organism: Polyangiaceae bacterium; assembly: GCA_035318565.1. Taxonomy (GTDB): domain Bacteria; phylum Myxococcota_A; class Polyangia; order Polyangiales; family Polyangiaceae; genus DATDJP01. The sequence goes on along the minus strand of DATHEN010000067.1, from coordinate 90 downwards.
GGCGTCGGCGCCGACCTCGCCGACCGTTTTCATCATGCCTTCGATGATGCACGGCCGCGCCAGAGACGTTCCGAGCAGGTACTCGCCTTC
>DATHEN010000066.1:0-7148 GCA_035318565.1 Polyangiaceae bacterium | reverse complement strand
CGAGCGGAAAGCTTGCGAGTAGATGGCCTTCACCGTCGTGGACTCGAAGGGTGTGAGCGCCACTGCACCGCGCGGCGACACGATCGACGAAAACCGCTCATCGATATCGAGCCGCGCGCCGGCGTTGAGGTCCAGCCAGCGGGTCGGCCGGTACGTCTGTTGCACGTACGGGCTCACGATCAGCGCCGAATCGTCTACCAAGCCGGTGGAGGAGGTCACGGCCTCGCCCGTGTCGAAATTCAGGGTGTCTTCCTTGGCGCTGACCCAGCGCATGCGCGCATCCACGCCGAGCACCGTGACCAGGTCGGCGCTTTCGAGCCAATTGAGCGATAGACGCTCTTCGATACCCAGCCAGCGCGCTCTCCCGGCCGTGTACAACTGGCACGTCTCGAAGGCCGTGCGCACGCAGCCCTCGAGCGCATTGCGCGTCACCCGACGCTGATAATCGAAGCCGTCTGCATAGGCCCGCGACGTGACCTGAACGAGCGAGCTCGGGGTGGCCTCGTGTTTCACGTCGAGGCGAATCGCCCGGTCGAGCTCGTAGCTCTCGGAATCGTCGAAATCGACGTCGGCCGTGCCCGATGTGTAGGGAATTCCACGGCGGTAGATCGACGCCGACGCGTTGATATCGAAATCGCCAATCCGAAGACGCAGCGTGCCGGCTGGTGCGTCCGTGAAGTACGCCTTGCGAACGGTGCCGCCCCAACGACCGTCGGCCGGGCCGCCGCGGCGGAACACCGGAGCTGCCGCATTGACGCCCACCGGCACGATTTGCTCGTCGAAATCCAGGTCGGGCCCGTAGCGCCGGAAATACTCGACAGCCGCGGTCAACTCTGCGCGCTCGCCGAGCAAGTCGAAATGAAAACCCGTTCCGGCTCCGACGCGCGCGCTCCGCTCGAGCTCGTATTCGCCGTAGACGTGTCCGCCACGGTAGTCCTTCTCGCTCTTGGTGAAGACGTTGATCACGCCCAGCATGGCGCTCGAGCCGTACAGCACCGAGCCCGGACCGATCACGACCTCGATGCGATCGACGATCTCGAGCGGTATACCCAGCCCCTCGTCGAAGCGTGCGGCGCCGTACAGAGGATCATTTACGGCATGCCCGTTGATCAGCAGCAGAAAGTGCTTGCCGTTGTCACCGGGTAAGAGCACGCCGCGCGCACCGAGCTCCGGCGTCTTGAGATTGTTCGCGCTCACCACCCCGAGCGCCAAAAACTGAATGGCTTCGTCCAGAGTGCGGATACCGTAAACGCGCAGCTCATCTGCCCGCAGAGTCACGGAAGTGGCGGGCGCGCTGTGCGCGGACTCGGCTTCCGCGGAGGCCGTAGTCACGATATCCTGGCTGAGGAGCGCACGCAGTGCGTCCGTCTCGTCCGCGAGCGCCGCCGTCGAGTGCATGAATAGCCACGCGGCCAGCGGAAAATGCAGCCAGCGCCGAGTCATTGCTGCACCTTCATGAGCTTCAAGACGTCCGCACGGAAGTCCACCTTCTGCCGCCTGGCCTGACGCAGATTCAACACGAGCTTGGGCCTGCCGGACACGATCGCAAACCCGAGCACGATTCCCATTTCCACATGCGCTTCGACGGGCGAAACGCTGAGCACGCTCGTCCCGGCCAGGGCTTCACGCAGGACCGCAATCTCGCTTTCCAGCCCCGGAGTCACGTAGACGATCGCGATGTGCTGCGCTTGGCAGAGCTTCACGACCGCCGCCGCATTCTCATAGATCAGCGTCTGCTCTTCGTGCGGCAGCCCACCGATGCGATCTACCTTGGAGAGCGCACCTTTGAACGAATCGGCCGCCAATTTGGATTTTCCGCTACCCTTCTTTACGAGCAGCACGAGGCGCGCGGTGCCTTTCGCGCGCGCCGCGAAATTGCGATCGTAAGAGGCAAGCTTTGCGACCAACGCCGCTTGGATATCCGCGGGTACGGAGGTCTCCTGAGCCAGGCCACGGCTGGCGACCAGGAGGATGACGAGCAGCATCAACGCAAGACTTACGCTGCGCAGCACAGAACCTCGAATCGTTCGCAGTAGCATGTGCAGCGGGTGAGAAAGCGCAGGGCGTCAAGAGATCCTGAACGGAGCCCCAAGTCCGACGGGGCCCGTCGAATTTCAACCTCGACCACGGCTTCTAGCAAATCGAGAGCACCCTGCGAAGCAGTTCGCAAAACGGGGTGGGTTCATGTCGGGCTTGCGCGCCATGCGGTCAATCGGCACCCTCGGCGAGCCGATGCACGATCCAGATGCTCGCTTCGAAGCGGCCACCGCGGCAGCCGGACCCTTGTTTCAGGCGGCGCCGCGCCGAAAACCATCGAATCCACGCGCTCCCTATCACCACGCGCTGGAACCCGATCACGAGGACGAACTCTTGCTGTCGATTGGCCAGGGCCTGGCGCTGATCGAACTCGGCGAGCGCCATTCAGTCGAAGCGACCTTCCACGCGATCGTCCGCTACGTGGACTCGGCTCGGGCCGGGAACAGCCCGCTCACCCGCGATCCCACGGACGCGGCGCTCGCGCTGGCCTGTCTGTTCGGACACCAGATCGGTCGGGAGTTCGCCTGGGGTTGGGGACACCTACGCCGCGCTCGCACGCCCGGCATCGTGCTCATTTCACCTGATTTTCGTCACATCCTCCGCCCGCGGCGCTTGATCGACTCTGCGTTCAGCGATGGCGGCGCCGTGCTTCTGCAGTGTCGGGAGCGCCTGCGTTCCGCCGCTGCCTGGCACAGCTCGGGCTTCTACGCGCAAGTGCGTTGAGCCGAGCCTCTAGCCTCTACTCGCCCGGGGCGCCGCGCTGCTCGGCGCATCTCGCGTACTCTTCGAAACGATCGCGCCGAACGTAGAGCGGGGAGCTCGACCGTTCAATGACCCGCACGTAGCCCCGAATGCAAGCGCTGGACGCGATCTCGCGGTTCAGGCTGCGGTAGTTCCTGTGCGGAAGAAAGATGGCTTCCGGCCGTTCCGCGCTGCATATCGCGTCGAACGAGCGCTCACGAAACAGCCAGCGCGGACTCATGATGCCCGCCAGGTCGCTCACCCTGCCGTTCTGAAAGTAGAGCCCAGGCACGCCCACTTCCGAGTGGTACAGGTGAAGCGCTTCCCCCAGGCAGGCCCGCAGCGTTTTCATGCCGCGAAAGCTCGTCACGCTCTGCGCGTGGCGGCCGAGATAGGCGTTATCGTTCGGCCATGCTCTCGTCCCGAGCGGGAACGCGATCAGCGCGCCGCCGGCAGCACACGCGAGCACGCACCAGGCGCTGGCTTCGTGAAACGTGCGGCTCGCGCGACCAAACGCCGCAAATACCAGCAGCGCAGCCAGGGCCGCGGCTGCGTAGAGAGCCATCGGCACCTGATCGACCACCGAGTCCGCGGCACCGGGAAGCACGCCTGCGGTCCACGCAAGCCCGACTGCGAGACACCAGCTCACCGCGAGTGCAAGTGCAAGTGCGATGCGGGCGCGCGCCGGCCCCGCCCACGTAGCCATGAAACCGCGCGAGGCAGCCAGGCACAGCAGAGGCAGCGCGGGTGCATAGAAGCGACCGTGCATCCCCATCACGTCGATCGTGCTCAGCGCGTGAAAGGCCGCGTGAAGTGCCGAGCTTCCCAGCAGCGCTGCGTTCGTGGCGTCACGTTTCAGCGCGCCGAGTGCCGCGAGAGGCAGCGCGACCGCGAGAAACAGCGCCAGACGCAGTGTGCCCGCGCGCTCGGAGAGCTGCCGAAAATGCGCGTCATACGCCGAGAACGCGGCGCTCTTCGCGTAGAACGGCAGCGGTAGGGCGGTGCCGTAGCAAAGCCAAAACGCCAGTACCAGAACGGTCAAGCCAGCCGCGAGCAGAATCACTTCTCGAACCGGCCAGCGTCGGGTGCTCTTGAAACGCTCGACGAGCAGGAGCGGCGCCGCCAAGAGCGCCGCGTCCGGTCGAGTGACATAGACGAGAAGCACCAGGACCGGGCCAGCGGCCCAGTGCAGAGAGCGATGCTCGGCGTAGAGCATCCACAAGAGGCCGCACAAAAGCAGCACTGCGAAAGCAGACTCCATGCCAGAAAGTGCGGTGTATACGGCAACTGGCGAACAGAAGGCGTACGTGGCGGAGACACCCCGATCCGCGCGCCAACTGACGTGCAGAAGCAACGCAAACGCCGCGAGCAGGCAGAGCGCGAGCAGAATTCGAGTGACGATCACGTAGTGGTCACCCGCGAGCCCCGTGATGGCCACCGCGATGAACCCGAACGACTGCGACGTCAGTCCGTAAGCTGCACCGTCCTCACGGTTCCACGCGAGCGTGCCGTGCCGCAAGAGATTCAGCGCGATGCGTTTGAAGAAGTACGAATCGTCGTAGGGCTCGCGTTCGAGCTGTGCGTACACGAAGAGGGCCAACGTTGCCGCGTAACCGAGCACCAGCGGGCGGACGCAGGGCCGCATTCGATTCGTCGAGCGGTCGGTCAGGGAGGCGGCGTGAGCCACTTCTCCTGAGTGCCCGTTCCCGGAAGCTCTTCCAGCGATTTGAGGAAGGCGACGAGATCGGCTTGCTCTTCATCGCTCAGACCGAGGGGTGAGAGCTCGGAAACCCCGGCATAGCCGGAAGCGTGCCCGCCCCGGTTCTTGAACGATACGACGTCGTCCAGGCTCACGTACTGTGCCGTGTGCAGGAAGCTCGTTCTACGGGAAGCGCAGCGCAAGCTCGAGGTCTTGAACGCACCGATGTATTCGGGCGGAATGCTGTCCGGAAATCGGCGCACGCTCGGGTCGTCGCTGAACGAGCTGGTGGCGTTGAACGTCGAGCTCTGGAGCTCCTCGACCCCGTCGCTCGCCCCCGGGTCGTTCGGAATCATGAACAGCTCCTGCGATCCCCCCGGTTCGAGCCCGACATTGTGAAATCCGAAATCGGTGAAGAATTTGCCGCTGTGACAGCGCACGCACTCGGCCTTACCCACGAATAGACGAGCTCCGCGCTGCTCCTCGGCGCTCAGCGCCGTTTCATCGCCATTGATCCAGGCGTCGAAACGGCTGGGGCCACAACGCAGCTGCCGTTCGAAGCTCTGGATGGCCTTACCGATGTTGACCACCACGCGCGTGACAGCATCCTTCTTTTCTGCCGAGAGTTGATCGTACTCGGCGCCGTCACCGGGCTTGCCGTGGCAATCGCTCGGCTCTCCTTGCGTTTCCGACTGGCAGCCCGGCTCCTGCACTTGGGGATACTGGGCTACGTCGAGCACCGGCGGCAACGCGCCGAAGAGCTGCTCGTACGCTTGGCGGTAGGTCGCATCGCGCGCCAGCTGCTGGGCCACGTACAGGCGGCCCGAGTTCATTTCGAAATGCTTTTCCAGAGGAGTGAAGATCTGATTCCAGAGGGCGTCATGGCGGCCATCCCACATGAACAGCCTTCCGAACGAGACGTTGAGCAGCGAAATTGCCCTGCGCGGCGTCCAGCCGGCGCCCAGCGACAATGCGGAGCGCGGACTGCGCGAATCCAAGAATCCCGAAGCCGGAACGTGACACGAAGCGCAGGCGATTTTCCCCGTTTCACCGGGTGTACCGAGCGCCCCGGACACGGTGGGCTTGTGATCGGCATCCAGCAAAGGCCCGGAGAAACGCTTGTCGAAGAACACGCGATGCCCCAGCGCCTGCGCTAGCGGCAGCTTCGCCGAATCCGCCAAGAGAGCGTTCGTGGGATCCCCTGGAGCGGGCAGGCCTTCTTCCAAGGCCATGGAGCGCAGCGTGGCAAGCTCCGCGTCATTGCCGGCATCTTGCGCACCGGCGTCCGCTGGTCGGCCCTTGGGTTCGCCCGAGGATCCATTGCCGCAAGCCGAGAGTCCGGCGAGGAGCGAGAGACAGAACATCCAGCGGAAAAGCAGATTTTGCGAAGGTTTCTTGGCGGATCGAAGCATGCCTATCCGCCGGGAATGAGCTGAACGTCCAAATTTGCCAGCGTCGTGAAGTCGTTGCTGCCTTGGACCGAGACCTCGAGTGTGTTCGCCCCGGCTCTCAAATCACTCGTAGTAATCGGGATCGAGAGGCTTCGCCAGCTGTCGCTGGAATCCGGGAACGGGTGAGCCAGCGTACGCCAGGTTCCGCCGTTGAAGCGATGCCGGATCGACATACCCGGCATGAAGTTGGTGACGGTGAAGTTGAGCGTACCGCTTTGCACGTTCGACACGTCCACGCCCGGAACTTGAAAACTCACCGTGCGCCCGCCAGCAGCGCTGTAACCGACGTTGACGTTCCCCTCTCGGCCCGCTTCGAGCGAGTCGCGAATCTCGTACGTGCGAGGCAGCACGTACGCCGGTCCGTCGAAGGCGAAGTTGTCATACAGGTGCGTTTCGGAGGCGGGGTGACCGTCCTTCGCGGCATTGTAGTGGCTGTGTTGCACGTGCACGAAGCCGCGCGTGAAGTTCAAATCGAGCCCGTTGATGAGCGCGACCCGGTGCAAGGACGACGCATTGCCCGCGTCGGTTGCCACCAGCTCGAGCGACGTTCTGCTCAGACGAAGCTCGATGTGATTGATCGCCGCTCGCGCGGTTCGGTAACAGTTCGATTCGGCGAAGTCGCCCGAAGCGAGCGTCCTGACCAGATCGAAGTCCTTGACGATGAACACGGTGCTCACGCCGTTCCGGGTCGCGTCTTGCGAGCAGCCGTCATGACGGAGCTCGAAGCCGATGGCATTTCGCGGAGTGGCTTGCACGCTGGGCGCGCTTTGATACGGCACCGGGATCGGCTCGTCCGTCACCCACAGTTCGAGCCAGGTGCCGTGGCCGGGAGTAAACCAGCCGTCGACATCGAACGCGAACGTGCCCGTGCGGTCCGTGAAGTCGAACAGCTGGCGCACCGAGATCGAATGAACCGTGAAGTTCGTGGCGTCGTTGTAGGCTTGGCGCAGGTGATTGCCGCTCGTGCTCGGGCACAAGTAGTAGTCGTTCGGCGGCTGCACCTGCATCATGTTGCCGTCGCAACCGAGCGCGCTGGCCATTGGCCACGGATTGAGTTGATCTTGAGTGGGGTTGCCAGCCGGACCGATGCGAGCAACTCCAATGCGTTGTGGGTTCACCGGCTTTGCGCGCACGCCGCTGCCGGCTGTATCGAACGTCTCGCAGAACGCAGGATTGGGTAGCGAGCACGAGCCTGCCGGCGGTCGAACGCCGACCGGCGG
>DATHEN010000065.1:0-2792 GCA_035318565.1 Polyangiaceae bacterium | reverse complement strand
TGCCGGCGTGCATGTCCACGCAACGAGTTGATCGGCTACTGGAATTGTAACTTCAAACCGGCCTTCCCACGTCCACGCGCACCAGTGCGTGGCGTTTGCCCAGATATCGGCTTCCATCTTCCCTGCCCAGATTTGATGCGGGCCGTGTTGAGCGGGGCGGTGGTCGGTATCGAGGTAGCGCTCAATGTCGAGGGTCGTCGGGCCCGGGTATGTGGCCAGCAGCGAGCCGACGCTCGTCGTGGGCCACGAATAGTCGACGAGGAACTTCTGGCGCTCGGCAGAGGCCCAAGTGGACACGGGAGGCATCTTGTGGACGAGCCCGCCGGTGTCGAACGGCGACATCTCGCCCTGGGACGGAATAGTCACGACCGCGAAAGCGAACGAGCCGAAGCGCTCGATCGTCCGACCGAGGCAGCAGTACAACCGCTCGGGGAAGATTTTGAGATCGAGTTCGAGCTGATTCGTGTTGCCGTCGGTGCGCGGCATCACGACAACGCCAGAGCGCAAGGCAGTCGTGATGTCCGCAACAGCATCTTGCCGACGGGCGTGAAACCAGAACAAAGCCATGCCCCCGAAGCCCTGACGGTGCGCTCGTCTAAGCCTAGAGCGCGCTCGCGCCGAGCGTGCCACAACGCCGGGACTGCTAGCCAATATCGAACGCGCCGCTTCCACGGGTACCGCTCGTCGCTCGGCACCGAATTGGCCTGAACAGGGCTACCGGTCAGCCGAGGCGACGCCTGCCACCAACACCTACCTGAACCCTAGAGCAGCATCAACCGAATGGTTTTCTCAAATCCCGTGGTTGCATTCTCAAAGATTGAGATTAGCTTGCCGGCATGGAGCTGTCGCTAGCCAAGCTCGCGCTCTTGCAGGCGCTGACAACGGGACCGGGTTTCGGCCTGGAACTCATCGACCGCGTGCGCGATCGAACGGACGGAACGATCAAGCTGCACCAAGGCTCGGTCTATCCTGCGCTACGTTCGTTGGAGCGCGACGGGTTCGTGACGAGCTACACGGGGGAGACCAACGACGCGCGGGGAGGGCGGCCGCGCATCTACTACCGGATCACGGCGGAAGGCGCGCGTGCGGCGAAGGCTGTAGGCGGGTTGTTTGCTACTCCAACGGTGCTGGCATGAGTCGCGCGTCTGCAAGAGCCTTTCAGGTCGGCCTAGCGGTTGTCGCCGCCTGGATCTCATTCGATCTGGTTTGCGCCGCGGTCCTGGCGTGTTTGAGCGAGGGCCTGCGGCTAAGGATCTCGGCCGCGTATTTCTATCATCAGCCCGAGTGGCTGCGTGGGATCGAACTGGATCTCGCGTTCGCGATTGCCCGAGAGTTCGGCAGAAGTGGCGTCGGCGTGGCTGTGGGCGCGTACTACTTCCTAGAGGTTGCCTTGCTGGTGTGCTGCGTGCGCGCGCTGCCTTTCCGCTTGTTCAGCGGACACTCACGGCGAGCCTACCGGCGGGCTCGAGGAATCCTCGGCCTCGTTGAGCTCCTGCTCCCGAAGCGCCTCCGCGAAGAAGACCTGGGGGATGCGCTTGAGGTCATGGACCGTCTTGAATGCCACGGTGCGCCGAGATGGCAGGTAGTGCTGAAGGTTGCGTCCATGGTTTTCTGGCTATCGGTCAAAGCGATCCGCGAAGTCGCGTCTTCGCTGCTGGGCAAGAAGTCGGGCGGATAGCTCAGGCAACGCGGTACGCACGACGGCCTCACATTCGGCCAGCGCATCGGCGCCCAGCTCCTCGAGTGCGCATTTCGCGCATGGTGATCACTCGTTCCGCGCATCGTGATCGGAGCGGAGCGACGCTGGGTTGGTCTACGGTTTGAAGGTGGGTTCTTTTCTCCTGGAGGGGCCCTTTAGCACGAGCCGGTGGGCGTGGTGCACGAGTCGGTCGCAGATTGCGTCGGCGAGCGTGGGGTCGGCCAGGTAGTCGTGCCAGTCGCTCGGCGCCAGTTGGCTGGTGACGATTGTCGAGCGGGTGCCGTGGCGGTCCTCGAGGACTTCGAGCAGGTCGCGGCGCTCGCTGTCGGCGAGGGGTGCGATCGCGAAATCGTCGATGACAAGCAGGTCGACACGCGCAAAGCGAGCGAGCAGACGCGGATACGTTCCGTCGGCTCGCGCCATGCGCATCTCATCGAAGAGCCTCGACGCGCGGCGGTACAGAGCACGATGGCCGTTGCGGCATGCTTGGTTCGCCAGTGCGCACGCGAGGTAGGTTTTGCCGACGCCGGTCGCGCCGGTGATGATCACGACCTGGTGCTCGGCGATCCATCGACACGATGCAAGCTTCCGGACCACAGCTTTGTCGAGCTCGCGCCGGGCTGCGTACTCGACGCCTTCGATGCTCGCCTGGCTCAGGCGCAGCTTCGCCTCCTTGAGTGCACGCTGCACTCGCTTGTTCTCGCGCGTCATCCACTCGGCGTCGATGAGCATGCCGAAACGCTGGTTCTCTCAGCATCGTGTCTCCTTCAGTTGTAGTAGTCGCGACCGCGCACATTTGGATGAGACAGACCCGCGGTCGCGGGCCGGTCGTCGTCGTGCATCGGCGATTGATCGAGCCCGTGCTTGAGCGTGGACTCGACGTGCTTGTACGAGAGCGCGTTGACGCGCAGCGCTCGAGCGCACGCCGCTTCGAGACGCGCAGCGCCGTAGCGTTTCGAGAGCCGCAAGATGCCTAGGCACGAGCGGTAGCCGTGCTCAGGATGCTGGCGTGCCGCGATGATCCGCTCGATCAAGATGGCCGTGGACTCGCCGATGGTCCGGCCCCACGCGATCAGCCGCGACGGCGTCCACT
>DATHEN010000064.1:0-4031 GCA_035318565.1 Polyangiaceae bacterium | reverse complement strand
GCACGCGCGCTATGAATGGAACGGCAAAGACGGCAGCCAGGTCAGCGTGCTGCCTTGGGTCGGACGCGACGAATCCCGGCTGATTTCGCGCTTCGGCGGCACGCCGTCCGAGCTCGTTCTGGACTCCACTCTGTACGGCTTGCGCACGTCTTGGCGCGGGCGGGCAGCGAGCTTTCTGACTGCGACCGTGGGGCTCGACGTCGAAGCCGTGAGCAGGTCCGCACGCAGGGCAGGCTCCGTCGTCTCTCCCCCGCGCGAAGGCGACATTCGCGTATTCGGCCAGCCCCCGACCGACCAGGTCAACACCGACACATGGAACGTGGTGAGCGGCAGCGCCGCGCCCTTCGCGGAAGCGGACTTTGCCGTGCTCGGCGAGCGCTTGCACGTCGTACCGGGTCTCAGGCTCGAGCCCACCATCACCTCCGTGAACCGGCGCATTCCCAAAGGAAACGCCGCGGACGTGGGCGCGTACGTGGAGAAGACCGAAGTCCAGCCGCGCATTTCGCTGCGCTATCAGCTGTCCGACCGCGTGCTCTTCAAGGCCGCCTACGGCGTGTACGGCCAGGCTCCTTTGGCCGAAGAACTGTCTTCGGTATTCGGCAATCCACTGCTCGAGAGTGCCTCCGCCAAACACTGGCTGGCCGGTGGCGCGTTTCAGCTCACCAAGTCGCTCGGCCTGGAGACGACCGTCTTCTATTCGCGATCCAAGGGGCTCGTCGTACGAAATCCCATCTCGGCGCCGCGCATTGCCGAAGCGCTGATCGACAACGGCGAAGGACGCTCCTTCGGGTCCCAGATCTTGCTACGTCAGGATTTGACTGGCGGCTTCTTTGGGTGGGTCGCCTACACGCTGCTGCGCAGCGAACGACTCGACGGTCCGGATGCGGATTGGCGGCTCTTCGACTTCGACCAGACGCACGTGCTCACCGCGCTCGCCGCTTATGATCTCGGAGCCGGCTTCGACGTCGGCGCGCGCGTGCGTTTCGCGAGCGGCTATCCGCGCACTCCCGTGGTCGGCAGTTTCTACGATGCACGCCGCGACGGCTACAGCCCCGTACTCGGTGCGCACAACGGCACGCGCATTCCCGAGTTCATTCAGCTCGACGTGCGCGCTGCCAAACGCTTCGATATCGGCAAGACCAAGCTGGAAGTGTACGTCGACGTGCAGAACGTGAGCGACCGCGAGAACGCAGAAGAAATCGTGTACAGCGCCAACTACTCCGAGAAGCGCTACATCCGCGGCCTGCCGGTTTTACCGATTTTCGGCGCCAAGTGGGATTGGTGACTCGCATGCGACTCCGCAAGTCGTTCCTGGCCGGTGTCTCGCTGCTGCTCTCGGCGTGCGTGCCCGAGTTCGACGACGATCTATCCGTGCTGCGCGAGCCTCGTATTCTGGCGCTGCAGTCCGAACCTGCGGAGGCCGCCGAAGGCACCGTACGACTCACGGCGCTGGTCGCCGTGCCTCCCGACTCACTCGAGTCGCCGAGCCCTGACTGGGCGCTGTGCCTCGAGCGCAAGCCGCTCACCGAGCTCGGTCCGGTCAGCCCGCGTTGCTTGGCCGCTTTCGCATCGGGCGGCCCGCCGTCGTTACCGCTCGGCGCCGGTACCCACGTGTCCGCGACTCTGCCGGCCGACGCTTGCCGCCTGTTTGGTCCGATTCGCCCGGAGCCCAAACCGGGTGAGCCCGCGGGGCGGCCGGTCGATCCGGATTCAACAGGTGGCTACTACCAGCCGTTCATCAGCGCACTGCCGGGGACGGATGGGCCGGCGCTCGGTGCGGTGCGCTTGGCTTGCGGTATCGAAGGGGCGCTCCAGGCGCAAATCGTCGAATTCAATTCGCGCTACGTGGCGAACGGGAACCCCGCGCCGGCAGCCTTCGAGCTCGTGCGTGACGGTGAAAGCATTGCGATACCGGCCGATCCACTGGACGGAGCGGCGCCCACCGAAGTCGCGGCGGGAGAGCGGGTGCAGCTTCGCGTAACCTGGCCCGCGTGCCCGCGGGAAGCCCAGTGCGGCGACGCAATCTGCAGCGAAGGCGAGAGCGCGAGCACGTGCGCCGAAGACTGCACGGGAGGCAACGCGTGCGCGGGAGCGGAGAGCTACGCTTGGTTCGATCCAGACGCGAAGGCCGTGGTATCCCGGCGCGAATCGCTGCGCGTGTCGTGGTTCTCCTCGTCAGGACAGCTGGCCGAGGAACGCACCGGTCGCAGTGAAAGCGAGGCCGACGTCAATTTCAGCGAGAACGCATGGAGGGCTCCGCGCACTTCGGGCGGCGCGCGGATCTGGGTAATAGTGCGCGACGACCGCGGTGGTGTCGGCTGGCAAAGCCATACGTTCGAGGTGCGCTGACAGGACGCTTTCGGTGTGCGTCCGAACAGCTGGCCAAAGTTTCTTGTCTCGCTCGAGCTGGCTGCGGACACGCTTGTTTCTGAGCGCGCAGTGAGACAACGACTCGCAGGTGATAGCCTGAGTTCGTGGTGCGTGATGGCGGAGCAGCGGCTGAGCCCGTCGTCGACACGGGGCGCTTGAACGCTTCCGCCAGCGCAGAGGAACGCTCGCGACAGGCCATTGCCGCGCGCGAGCTGCAAACCGACTTTCAGCGCGCACGCGTCACCGTGCGCGTCGGCTTGCCGGTTTGGACGTCTTTTGCCGTGTTCGACTTTCTGCAGGCGACGTATGGCGGCGGCGGCAATCTCAAGGCGCTTCTGACGATTCGCTTCGCCATGGCGCTGTTTTTGCTCGTGCTGGTGATTTGGGCGCAACTCGAGCGACGCATCACACGCTTCAAGGTCGAGCTCGGCTTGCTGCTGTCCGGCGTGCTCCTGTCCGCGAGCCTGGCGTTGATGTGCTTGTACTCCGGTGGGTTCGAGAGCTTCTACACGCCGGGTATCACGCTGATCATGTTCGCCATGATCACGGTGCCACGCCCCGTCTCCAAGAACGCGCTGTGGATGCTCTTGGTCTTCGCGCCCTATTCGCTGGTGCTGTTCGGCAGCACGCTGTTCGTGCCATTCATGCAGCAGGCGCTGCACGAGCCGCGCGCGCTGGCCGCCGCAGTTCAGTACCACCTGGTTGGCCTGGCAACGGGCGCGTTCGTCTGCGTGCTCAGCCACAACATATGGGTCATGCGGCGCGAACTGTACGAGTCACAGGGCATCGGCCGCTACCGTCTCACGCGCATGCTGGGCAAGGGCGGAATGGGTGAAGTCTGGGCGGCGCACCACAAGGAATTGCGGCGCGAGGTCGCCGTGAAAATCTTGCAGAAGAACAGCGAGCACGACACCGACGCCACCAAGCGCTTCGAGCGAGAAATCTACGCGATCGCCGGCCTGTCCCACCCGAACATCGTCCGACTGCACGACTACGGCGTCGCAGACGACGGGCGGCTCTACTACGCCATGGAGCTCCTCGAAGGCGAAACGCTGCGCAGCCTCGTACAGCGCGAGGGCCCGCTCGAGCCGGCACGCGCGGCGCGCTTGATCCTACAGGCAGCGTCAGCGCTGTCCGAAGCGCACGAGCGCGGCATCGTCCACCGTGATGCAAAGCCAGAAAATCTGTTCGTAACCAGCGTTGCAGGGCGCGAATTCTTGAAAGTGCTCGATTTCGGCATCGCCAGTGTACAGGACGAGCCGCGCTTCGCCGTCACTCAGACGGGCATGATCGCGGGCACTCCAGGCACCATGAGCCCCGAGGTCGTCGTGGGCAAGACGGCAACGCCTGCGTCGGACGTCTACGCGCTCGGTGCCGTGCTGTACCTGCTTCTGACCGGGCAGCTCCCGTTCGGATCCGGGCGCGGCGAAGCCCTACTCGCGCAGCTCAACGAGCGCCCACGTCCACCGAGCCGCGTGATCGGACGCAATCTGCCGGAAGATGTCGAAAGCATCGTGCTCCGCTGTCTGGAACGCGAACCGAAAGACCGTTTCGTGACGGCCGGCGACCTGGCGCGCGCCCTCGAGCATTGTTCGGTGCTGAAGCGCGAGACGCCTTATGAGCCGCCCATCTCGAGCGACCACGACAATGACTCCGGCTCG
>DATHEN010000063.1:0-4776 GCA_035318565.1 Polyangiaceae bacterium | reverse complement strand
CGCCGTGCTCCTCGGCACGCTGACGTACATGGCTCCCGAGCAGCTGCAAAGTACCAAGACCGCCGACGAGCGCACGGACGTGTACTCGCTCGGTATGACTCTTTACGAGATGCTCGCGGGCAAACCACCCTTTCGCGAGACATCGGCCTCGGAGCTCTTGCACGAGATCCTGTTTTCCGCGGTCCCGCCGCTCGCCGAGCGTTGTCCGAACCTGGAGCTCGGCGTCCTCGAGATCGTGGCCCGCGCAGTGCAGCGTGAGCCGGCGCAGCGCTATCAGAGCATGCAGGATTTTCGCGCAGCGCTCATGCAGTTGAGCGCCGAGCTCGCTGCCCGCGCGGCCCCGTACGCGCTTCGATTGACAAAACGGTCGCGATGAGTACGTCTTCTCCAGGCGAGGTGTCCTGGTGATGCGTTCATTGCTGAATTCTTGTGTGTCGATAGCGCTTGCTTCGTTCGTCTCCGCATGTGGAGCCGCCCACGCGCACAACGGCGGTCGAAAGGGCTTTGGCGCGCCGCTCGAGGGCGTCGTGGTCGTGGGGCACGGCAAGGCGCAGGGCCAGCCGGACGTCGCGCGCATCAACGTCGGGGTGGAGGTGCGCGCCGGAACCGCGGACCAGGCAGTGCAAGACCTGAACACGCGCATGGCCGCGCTGATCGCGAGCGTGAAGCAAGCCGGTGTGTCGGACAAGGACGTGCGTACGTCGAACTTCTCGATCAGCTTCGAGCAGGTGCCCGAGCCGCCTCCGGGACCGCTGCCCGCGCCCCCGCGCGCCGCGGGGGGTAAAGGCGCGCTGCCGGCTCCTCCAGCCGAGCCGCCCGTGAAGCTGCCGTCCGGCTATTATCGCGCGAGCAACACCGTCGAAGTCACCATGCGCGACTTGAAACGCGCGTCCGAGGTGCTGACTGCGGCGACGCGCGCTGGCGCCAACCAAGTCTTCGGTATCCAGTTCGAGCTCGAAAATCCGAACGCGCTGCAAGCCGAAGCGAACGGCAAAGCCGTTGCGGACGCGCGCGCCCGCGCCACGAAGCTGGCGCAGCAGGCCGGTGTCACGCTAGGGCGCGTGGTCTCGATCAGCGAAGTGATCGACGGCGGTGGACCCATGCTGCAAAAGGGCTACGGCATGGCCCGCGACGCAGCCATGTCGTCCGT
This sequence comes from Polyangiaceae bacterium, assembly GCA_035318565.1. Taxonomy (GTDB): domain Bacteria; phylum Myxococcota_A; class Polyangia; order Polyangiales; family Polyangiaceae; genus DATDJP01. The sequence continues at coordinate 3,626 of DATHEN010000063.1, read as the reverse complement.
GCCGGTCGAGCGTGGCGAGCTGACGATTCAATCCGCGGTGCAGGTCGTGTACGCGCTCGGCGAGCGCGACGACTGAGCGAAGCGCTTGCGGTCGCGCTTCAGATCACGCGACCCGGCGTGAAGGGGTGGGTGGCGGTGAGCCCGCCATCCACCGCGATGTGTTGGCCGGTCACGTAACTCGCTTCGTCGCTGGCCAAGAAGAGCGCGAGCGCCGCGACCTCTGCCGGCTGCGCGGGCCGCTGCATGGGGCTGTGTTTGCCGAGCCGCGCCTGTTTGCCCGTGGAAATCGCGTATTCGAAGATGGGTTGGGTCATGCCCGTCTGGATCAGTCCCGGGCAGATGGCGTTGACGCGAATACCGCGCGTCGCGAACTGACACGCCGCGGTCTGCGCCAGGCTGATCACGCCCGCCTTGCTCGCGCTGTATGCCGCGGGACCGGCGCCCGAACGCAAACCGGCGACCGACGCGGTGAGGATGATCGAGCCCTTGCCGGCTTTGATCATTTCCGGAGCAACGGTCTTGATCGCCAGGTAACAGCCGATGAGATTGACTCGCAGCGTGCGCTCCCAATCTTCGAGTCGTTCCTCGAGGATCGTCACGGGCAGCCCCGAGATGCCCGCGTTGGCGTAGAACACGTCGGGCGCACCGTAGTCCGCGACGCAGGTCTGGACGAGATTCTGCACGTGGGCTGGCTCCGAAGCGTCGCCCGGCAGAGCACTCACGCGACCGCCGCTCGACTCGATCGAAGCCGCCGTTTCAGCGAGACCCTCCGCGTTCAGGTCGGTGATCACGAGTGAAGCGCCGTGCTCTGCGAAAAGCAGCGCACTCGCGCGACCAATCCCGCTGGCCGCACCGGTTACGATGGCTCGTTTTCCTAGTAGGCGTTGCATGGCTGTGCCGGGCGTATAGCGTTTTCGCGGGCGTGTTGAAAGCTCGGCGGATTTTTTGCGCGGCCAGGGATGCTTCGCAGCGTACGGACGTTGCGCGCTTCGCTTCGGGCACGCGCTTCGAGTAGAACGCGGCAAGCAGAGGTCGATGACCGCAGTATTGGATTTTTTGCGGCGCGTTGGGCCGCTGCTGCGCGCCGTGGATTGGCGCAGTAAAACGACGCTGTACTGGACAGTTGCCGGCGCGCTGGTCATTGCGTTCCTGTCGCAGGAGCGCGCGCTCGGTCTGACGTACCCGATGCCCTGGCCCGATGAAGCCTTGTTCCTGTGGCAGGCGCTGGCGGTAAAAGACGGCACCACGCTGGTGGCGCCAGAGCTGAACGCAGAGCGTCCGATCTTCTGGATGCCCTACGGGTACATGGTCCTGCAGGGGCTGATCTTCAAGATTACGGGCTTTTCGTTGAGCTGGGCCCGCATGCTATCCGCCCTGTATTTGGGCGGCACGCTCCTGTGTCTCGCGCACCTGGCCAGCCGGTTCGCGACGCGTTTTGCGAGCTTGGCGCTGTTCGCGGCGTTCCTGAGCATGCCGATCGTGCGCTTTGCCGGCAACACGGCGCGTATGGAGACTCTGGTCGCGCTCATCGCGGCACTCGGTCTGGTGCTGCTTTCGCAGAGGCGCATGCTCGCGGGGCTCGCCACGTTGTCGTTCGCGCCGCTCGTCCATCCGAATGGTCAGTTCGTGGTTTTCGCCGGCGCCGTCTACGTGGCGGGAAGGGTGCTGGGGCGTAGGCTCGCGCCGTACGTGAAGGCATCAGCGCCGGAAGTGTCGCCGAGCGGCGCACCCCGTGCCGCGCTCTTCGCATTGCGCAACTGGGAATGGCTCGTTGCTGCAGGAGCGGCGCTCGCGTGGCTGCTATTTCTCACGTACTTCGCCCGGCACTCGCAGGACTTCTTGCAGGACTTGACGCACCAGCTCGAGTGGAAGAGCGGCGAGGTCGCCGAGAGCGGCACGGCTTCGTGGCGTATCCAGCGGCCTTGGTACTGGGGTCCGCTGCTGATCTTGGCTATGGCGAGCCTGCCGGCGCTGCGGTTTGCGCCTGCGGTTCTGCCGTTTGCCGCGCTTGCCCTGGCGCTCACGCTGCGCTCGATCGTCACCGTGGGCTGGAACTACGAGTACTACACTGCGCTCGCGTACGCGTGTCTCGGCGTCGTGCTCGTGGAGGTCACGGTGCGCGCGCTGCGGGAGGGTTTTCCGCGTGCGCGCCGGCTGGTTCCGATCGCCAGCGCGGGAGCCGGACTTCTCGCCGTGATCAGCTTGTTCCGGACCGGTATTCACGCGCCGTCACTCCTGCATACCGTGCGAGGCAGCACGCAGCCTGTTCAGGATCACTCACGCGCCAGCTACTGGAGCGAACGTGACCGCGCTGCGGTGGCGAGCTACCTGCTTTCCGAGGTGAAGCGAGCCCGGCGTCCGTTGCAAGTGGCCTTCTTTCCAGTGGGAGATGCGCTGCTATTCGCCGACCTGCGCGGTTCGGATCTGAGTTTCTTGCACGCAACACGCGATCCCCCGGCGTACGCGGACGTGGCCGTGCTGCACGTTTCCGTGTGGCAAACCGATCATCAACGCGCGATCTCCATCGTGAGCGTCGGCTCTCAACAAGAAATCGGGCTGCCCATCGACATGTGGCAAGTGGTCAGCGAGAGTCCGGGCAATCGCTGGGCGGTTTTTTCGAGAGCGTTCGACAAGAAGAAAAAGCGCGGCAGCTGAGCGATCTCGAGGCGCTCAAAAGCCCTCGCCGCGCAAAGACTCCGCGCGGAAGCACGCCACCGTGAACCCTTGCCGGCACGCGGACTCGAAGCGGACGCGCGCTTCACCGTAGTGACCGCTCGCGGCTTCGAGACGAGCGCGGGCGGTGAGCGTGATGGGCGAGCGCGGATCGATGCGCGCGACCTGCTCGGCGAGTGTCTGTGCTTCGCGGACCTTGCCGCGGACCAGCGCGAAGTTCAGCTTCGCGTACAGGCACGGGAGGGCATTGGGATCTTTGCGCAAGCAGTCTTCCGTCGCTTGGATCGCCCGCAGCTGAGCGGCCTCCATCTTCACGGCGTCTTCCTTCACCCTGGCGCAGGCGTAGTTCGTGGGGTTCAGCTCGAGGCAGCGTTCGCTGAGCTGGGCTGCTTCTGCGTGCTTTTCGTCGACCAGCATTTTCGCGGCGAGCATGCGCAGCGCGCGTTCGTTCTTGGGCGATAGCTCGAGTGCCTGGCGCAGCAGGCTGCGGGAGCGCTCGGGCTCGGAAAGCTCCACACTGTGCGCTCGAGCGAGCTTGCGGTCAGCGGGCGTGGAAGCGCCACGCCACGCCGGCTCCGGCGTTGGGGCGCTCGCGGGCGCTGGTGGGCGCTGGGGCGGCGCGGCCGCGGCGTCTGGGGGTCCTGCTACGGGGGCGTCGCGCGGCGCTTCGTTCGCGTTTGCAGCGGAGGTCCCTTCGTTCAGAGACTTCGAGGCGCTGGCTTCGAGCCGTCCCTCCGCGCTGCGCAGCGAGAGAAACAGCCAGGCAGCCGGAACCACCATCAGGCCAAACGCGACCAAAATCGCCAGCGCTTTGAGCGATTGCGGGGCATCGGGCGGGGCGTCAAGCGGGGGCTGCATGCAAAGGGTGCGTCCGGCTGCGGTGAACGTGTTCCATAGCGCGGCGCGGGCCGCATTTACAGGCATTGGTTCTTCGGCCGCTGCGTGGCAACGTA
>DATHEN010000062.1:0-4869 GCA_035318565.1 Polyangiaceae bacterium | reverse complement strand
TGCCGTAACGCTTCTCCACGTGCTGCATGCCTTGGAGCACGGCATCGGCATCGGCGGGCCGATGCGCATCGCTGCACGCCGCGTGGTAGAGACCGCGCTCGAGTAGCTCTTCGGCAGTTCGCTGCGGCTTCTGTCCGTATTTTCCTGCCAGAGCAGCAACGTCCAGCAGCGCTGCTGCCCCGGCTTCCACCAGTCGTTCGAGTGTCTCCGGCGAACGCCAGATGGGGTGGTAACGCTCGGGATGAGCGATCACGGGCAGAAGGCCCCGCGATTGCAGCGTGAACAGGTGTCGATCGAGCGCGGCGGGTAGCGTGATGTCGTAGAACTCGAGCAGCACCGCGCGCCGCCCGGGGTAGGGCAGGCCTTCGCCGTTGAGCAAGCGCTGGTACACCACGTCGTCGAAGTAGTGCTCACTCGAGAGACCGACCTCGGGCAGACCGGGCACACCCCGCAGATGCGGCAGCATGCGCTCGTAGGCTGCCGTCAAGCTGGCCTTGTCGTTGTCGAACATGCCCGGCCGCATGTGCGGTGTCGCCACCACCCGCGCGAAGCCTACGCGGCCGAGGGCTTCGAGCATCGCAATGCCTTCCTCGACCGTGCGCGCTCCGTCGTCGATTCCGGCAATCCAATGGCAATGCAGATCGACGAAGCCGCTCATCACACGCGATATACAGCCGTTGCCGTGCGTGGTCGGGTATTTCGAGGGTACTGAGGCTAGTACTACTCGGGCGTTCAGACGGACATGGGCCGGCGAGCGCCCAGAATGCGCTGGCAGCCGCTGGCGATGTCCTCGAGCGCGCGCGTTCTGCGCGTGCGCTCTCCGCCCTCCCCGCAGACCAGCACTTCGACCCCATCCACGCTGATGCGCCAGATCTCGCTGCGCCGGCTCAGAACGTCCAGGCGCGTGGGCACCACGTCGTTCGCCGGCGGCGAGAGTAGCAAGGGCGCGTGGGCTGCCAGTTCTTCGCACGCCTGAAACGCACCTGCACCCGCCACGAGCAAGCCGCTCGGGTCGGCGACTGCCAGTGCGGGCACGTCGTTTTTCACGCGTGCGCTCTCGAGCAGGCGGGAAAGCGCCACGAGCGTGTCGCTGCTTCTTTGCTTGCGCCGTTCGTCGAGGCCGTGAAGGGACCCGGCGCTGGAGCGGACCAAAGTCATGCAGGGAGCCTTGCACGGAGTGACCGCCGCGGCCAAGTTCGAGCCCGAACCTGCCGCCGCCTCAGTCGGTGATTTTGCTGCAGCAGAAACAAAGCTATTTACGGCGGCCAGCGAGGCTGCCTTCATCGATTCGTCGAGCGGCCGCGCAGCGCCCGTCCTTCATACAGTTATGACCGCCTCGCTCCTCCCGCTTCTCGAAAGTCGTCGCGTCGTCGTGTGTGTCGGTTCGGGTGGGGTTGGAAAAACCACGATTGCCGCCTCGCTCGCGCTCGCCGCCGCGCTGCGCGGCAAGCGGGTACTCTGCCTCACCATCGATCCGGCCAAGCGCCTCGCGAACAGCCTGGGTCTGGAGCGCATGAGTACCGAGGCGCAGCCGGTAGCCGCCCGGCTGTTCGAGCAGGCCGGCTTGCGCGTTTCGGGCTCGCTCACGGTCATGATGCTCGACACGAAACGTACCTTTGACGAGCTCGTGGCCCGTCACGCTTCGAGTCCGGAGGCGCGCGACCGGATTCTGAACAATCGGCTGTACCAGTATGTCTCCACGAGCCTCGCGGGCACGCAGGAGTACATGGCGATGGAGAAGCTGCTGCAGGTCAAGCGCGACACGAACTACGACGTGATCGTGCTCGATACGCCGCCCACGTCGAACGCGCTCGACTTTCTCGATGCCCCGACGCGCCTGATCGACGCGCTCGACAGCGGCGCGATGCGCTGGTTCATCCAGGCCATCGAAAAATCGGGCAAGTTCAGCTTGAATCTGGTGGCCAAGAGCGTCGCCGTCGTGCTGCGCGGCATCGGCAAGCTGACGGGCGGGGATTTTCTCCAGCAAATGGCCGAATTCATCGTGAACCTCAACGATCTGTTCGGCGGCTTTCGCGAGCGCGCCACGCAAGTGGCGGCGGCGTTTCGGGGCCCGGAGTTCGCCTATGTGCTGATCACGACGCCAGCCCCGGTGGCCGTGCAGGAAGCCCTGTTTTTCGCCGAACGCTTGCAAGAACAGGGCATGCGCCGCGACGCATTCGTGGTGAATCGCGTACACCGAAAGCCGCGCGCGCTCCCCAATCTCGAACAGGTGCGCGCAGCCGTCGCGCGCCACGGCATCACGCTCGAAAGTAACGGCCCCGAGCGGCTGGTGCGCGCTCTGAACGAGGAGAGCGAGCACGCCAAGCTGGACGCGGACAATCTCGGTCGCCTGCGCACCAGCCTCGCGAACGGATCGGGCGCTCCACCCGTGCGGATCGACGTGCCCGCGCTGCCGAGCGACGTTCACGATCTGTCCACGCTGGCGGGTTTGTCGCAGCTACTCTGTCCGCCCTGAGAGTCGGGCACCGGCACGTTTAGGGGAGAGCCGCCCCTTCAGGCCTTTTTCGAGCCTCGCGGGCCCTTGTTCGGGGCATCTCGGCGCTCGCGCTGGCGGTAGCGCACGAGCACCGGGACGCCCTCGAAGCCGAAGGCGTCGCGGATCTGGTTTGCCACGAAGCGCTTGTAGCTGTCCGGGATGTTGGCGGGTGCGCTGCTCATGGCCACGAACACCGGCGGTGAGGTTTCGGCCTGTGTGATGTAGTAGATGCGCGGCGCGCGCCCGCCGCTCGTGGGGGGAGGGCGGCGCTCGAGCACCTGCTCGAAAAAGCGATTCAGCTCACCGGTCGAGATGCGTTTCCCGAGCTCGTCGTACGCCGCAGACACGCGACGCATCAGCTCGCTCACGCCTTCGCCCGTCTTGGCGCTGAGCGGGACCAGCGGTGCCCAGGGTGCGAAACGCAGAGCATCACGCGCATTCTCGAGCGCGCGCTTCTTGTCCTCTTTCGACAGAAGATCGAGCTTGTTCAAGCCGACGATGATGCCGCGCCCGCGCTCGGCGCACAAACCGAGGAGGCGGGCGTCCTGTTCGGCGACGCCGGCTTCCGCGTCGCACATCAGGATCACGACGTTGGCGCGTTCCATGGCGCGAATCGACTGCATCACGCTGATGGCTTCGATGCCGCGGTCAACCCGCGCGCGCCGGCGAATGCCGGCCGTATCCACTATGACGTAGCTCTTGCCTTCGAACTCGATGCGCGTGTCGATGGGGTCACGAGTGGTGCCCGGTCTGTGATCGACCAGCGCGCGCTCGACCCCCGCCAGACGATTGACGAGCGAAGATTTGCCGGCGTTCGGCCGGCCTATCAGCGTGACTCTGGGCACCGCGTCGTCGGCATCGGCTGCCGGAGCGCTCTGTGGCAGCGCCTCGGTCAGCGCGCGCTCGAGCTCGGCCATGCCGCGTCCGTGCAGCGCCGAGATCGGAACGAAGTGCGGAATGCCGAGGCTGTACAGTTCGCCTGCTTCGAGGTCGCGCGCGGAATTGTCCAGCTTGTTGGCGGCGTAGATCACGGGCTTACCGCTGCGGCGCAGCAGATCCACGGCCTCGCGGTCCGGTGCGCTCGCCGCCGCGCTTCCGTCGAGTACGCACACGATCACGTCGGCTTCTTCGATCGCGACCTGTACCTGACGCGCGATGCCCTGACCCATCGGATCGTCCGAGGTCAAATCGAAGCCGCCGGTATCGACGAGCAGCAGATCGCGCCCGTGTACGTGCGCTTCCGCGTAGTGGCGATCGCGGGTCACGCCCGGAGTGTCGTGCACGATGGCGAGGCGGCGTCCCGCCAGGCGATTGAACAGCGTGCTCTTGCCGACGTTGGGCCGGCCCACGACGGCGACAATCGGTATCATTCGCGTTCGCTCCGAGTACGCGAGCGGGGGCTTTCGAAGTCCGGGGTCTGCCCAGCGCGAGCGCCCGGCTCGTAGCCGAATTCGGCGAGCTTGCGGCTCGCATCTTTCCAGCGCGGCGTAACGCGCACGAACAGCGAGAGGTACACTTTGCGGTCCATCAAGGCTTCGATTCTTTCTCGCGCGCGCGTACCGATCTCGCGGATCTTCGCGCCGCCGTGTCCGATCAGGATCTTGCGCTGCCCCACCTTCTCGACGTGTAGGGTGGCCTTCACGACCGCCGTGCTGCCGCGCTCATCGAACTCGTCGATGGAAACGGCGACCGCGTGCGGCACCTCGCGTCCAGCCTGCAACAGGACCTGCTCTCGAATGTACTCGCGCACGAAGTAGCTGGTGGGCTTGTCGGTGAGCATCTCGGCGTCGTAGCCAGGCGGCCCCTCTGGCACGAGCTTGGCAAGCTCCTCGACGACGCGCTCCACGCCCTGGGCATCGAGCACACTGACCGGAACGATCGCGGCGAATGGATGCAGCTTCGTCCAGGCTTCGATGAACGGCAGCAGTCGCGACTTGTCGCGCAGCAGATCCACCTTGTTGAGCACGAGCACGCACGGGACACTTTCCGGCACGACCGCCAGAATGACGCGGTCCTCCTGCGCGATCTCGCCGGTGCTCTTCGGTTGCGCGAGCGCGCTCACGTCCGTCATGAACAAGATGACGTCCGCCGTGCGGGCGGCTTCGAGCGCCGCGGCGTTCATGCGCTTGCCGAGCTCCGTGCGTGGCTTGTGCATGCCGGGCGTATCGAGAAAGCCGATTTGCGCCGCCGGCCGGTGCATTACACCGAGCAAGGCGTCGCGCGTGGTCTGCGGCAACCTGGAAACCACGGCCAGCTTCTCGCCGAGCACCGCGTTCAGGAACGTGGATTTTCCGACATTGGACCTACCGACGATGGCGACCGTACCGAAACGCATGGGCTGTGCGGTAGCCGCATAGCATCAAATCTGCTGG
>DATHEN010000061.1:0-7699 GCA_035318565.1 Polyangiaceae bacterium | reverse complement strand
CGCGGAACAGCACCTCCGCCGGCTCGACCTGGAAGGCCCGGGCGGCCACCTCGCGTAAGCGCTGCTGCAGTACGGAACAGGCCGCCTGCACGGCAGCTCCGTTCAAGTCCGAACCGCTCGAGGCGGCGGTGGCCGAAGTGTTCGGTATCTTGTCCGTGCGGGTCGGCATCATGCGTACGGACTCGGGCGGGACGCCGAGTGCATCGGCCGCGATCTGCAGCAACTTGGTGTGCAGACCCTGGCCCATCTCCGTGCCGCCATGGTTTACCTGAACGCTGCCGTCCTTGAAGATCAGGACCAGCGCGCCGGCCTGGTTGAAGAACGAAGTGGTGAACGCGATACCGAACTTCACGGGAGTGATGGCGATTCCGCGCTTGCCGTGCGGGCTCTGGCGATTGTGCTCGGCGATCTCCTGTGAACGCTCGCTGAAACGGCTGGACTCCTTGAGCTCCGTCCAGATGCGTCGAATGCGCTCGGCATCACGCACTTCCTGGCCATAGTGCGTGACGCTGCCGAGCGTATAGAAGTTTCGTTCGCGCACGAGCTCGGGCGCAAGGCTCAGGTGTCGTGCGATGCGATCCAGAATGTCCTCGATCACGAGCATGCCCTGCGGCCCGCCGAAGCCCCGAAAGGCGGTGTGGGATACGTGATGCGTTCGGCACACGCGGCCAGTGACCGTGATGTTCGGTATCAAGTAGCAATTGTCCACGTGGAAGAGCGCGCGGCCCATCACGGGCGCGCTCAAATCCAGGCTCCAGCCGCCGTCGCTGAAGAGCTCGAGCGCGAGCGCCTCGAGTTGCCCGGACCCGCTGAAACCGGCGCGAAAACGCGCCAAGAAGGGGTGCCGCTTTCCAGTGAGCAGCATGTCCTGGTAGCGGGTCAGTCGCACGCGCACGGGCCGGCGGAGCTTGCGAGCGCCAAGCGCGGCGATCGCGGCCCACGCGTTGGCCTGAACTTCCTTGCCGCCGAACGCGCCGCCCATGCGCAGGCACTGCACCGTCACGGCGTGTTTCTTCACGCCCAGCACGCGGGCTACGATCTCTTGCGTTTCGGCTGGATGCTGGGTCGACGAATGAACGAAGACATCGCCGCTTTCGTCTTCGAAGGCGAGAGCTGCCTGCGTCTCGAGATAAAAGTGCTCTTGAGCTCCGAGCAAGAGCTCTCCTGCCAGGCACTGATCTGCGGTTTCCAGCGCTCGTTCGCTGTCGCCGCGGCGCAGGCTTTCGGGCTCCGTGAGAAAGCTGTCTGCGGCGATGGCCTGCTCTATGGAGAGCAGCGCCGGAAGGGGCTCATAGGTCATACGGACCTGCTTGGCGGCCTCACGCGCTTGGCGCTCGCTTTCGGCCAGTACCCAGGCGACGGCTTGACCGTGAAAGCAAACTTCGCTCGGGAACAGCGGTTCGTCGCGTCGAACCGGGCCGACGTCGTTCTCGCCCGCTACGTCGCTCGCCGTGAGCACGTGCAGCACGCCGGGCAGCGCGAGCGCCGCCGTGGCGTCGATTCCCAGGACGCGCGCGTGCGCGTGTGGCGCCAGGACCGGCCAGGCGTGAACCAGTCCTTGGCACGATGCGCAGAGGTCGTCGACGAAGCGCGCGGCGCCCGTGACGTGGCCGTGCGCGGCCTCGTGGCTGCGCGCCGTTCCGACCTGTTTCATTGCGCCGCCTCGGAGCGCGCGGTGTCGGCGAAAAATTTCTCGAACAAGCGCACGATCATTGCTCGGCGGTAGGCGGCGCTGCCGCGCTGATCGGAGAGCGGGGATGCCACGTGTTCGAGCTCTTTCGCCAACGTCGAGACGCTGGTTTCGTCCCAGGGCAGGCCTTGCGCCCGGCGCTCGATGTGGCGCGCGCGCAGCGGCGTTTCTGCGACGCCGCCATAGGCGATGCGCAGCGAGCGGATCCGGCAATCCGGCTCGAGATCCAGCGCAAAAGCGGCTGCAACGGTGGAGATGTCATCGAGCCGGCGCTTGCTGACCTTGTAAAAGCGCTGCTCGCCCGGCGCGGGCCGCGGCACGTGGATGCTGTGGATCAGCTCAGCGGGCGCGAGCGCCGTCTTACGGTAGCCCGTGAACAGCGAATCCAGCGGCAGTCGGCGTCGTGATTTCGCGCTCACCAAGGTCACGCTCGCGTCGAGCGCGAGCAGCGCGGGAGCCGAGTCGCCAATCGGCGACGCGGTCGCGAGATTGCCGCCCAGCGTGGCGCGGTTTCGGATCAGCCGTGACGCGAACAGCGCGAGCATGTGCTCGAGCAGCGGCAGCTCGCCGGCAAGCTGGCTCGCGAGCTCGGCTTCGATCTCCGAGAGCGTCACGGCCGCGCCGATCGTCAGCTCGGTTGCCGTGACCTCGAAGTGGCGGAGCTCCTCGACGGCGTCGAGCGCGAGCACGCTCGTCCAGCGCTGGTCGCGCAGGTTGCTGTAAACCATCAGATCCGTGGCGCCGGTCATCGGCACGGTGTCGGGTACGCGCTCGAGGTGCTCGAGGGCCGCGCTCAAGCTGATGGGACGGACAAAGCGGCGGCCCGCGGCGTGGTGCTCGAACGCCGTGCGCGCGGGGGGCGAGGTGCAAAGTGGGATGAGCTTGGGATCGTCTGCTTGCGGCGCTCCGAGCGCCTTCGCGGCGTCGACGATCGGCCGGTAGCCGGTGCAGCGACACAGGTTGCCGCTGATACACTCGGGATCGTACTCCGTTCGGCCGGGACGGTAGTACTCGCAAAACAGGCTCATCACGAACCCCGGCGTGCAGTAGCCGCATTGTGAGCCCCCGGTTTCGACGAGCGCGCGCTGGGCGGGGTGGAGCTCGCCTTCCGGAGCGGCGACGCCTTCGACGGTCGTGATGCTTTGATCGTGCACGCTGGCAAGGGGCACGAGGCAGCTGTTGACGGCTTCGTAGCGCGCACGCCCATTTGCTGCTCGGCGCAGCACTGCAACGGCGCACGCGCCGCATTCGCCCTCGGCGCAGCCCTCCTTCGCACCCGGCAGGCCGGCGCTGCGCAGCCACTCGAGCAGGCTGACGTGCGGCTCGACCGCGTCTACCTGGACGGGTTGCCCGTTGAGCAGGAACCGCACCGTCATGACGCTTCAGTATAGACCGAAGCCGGCGCGTCCGGCCCGGCACTTTCCAGCGGAAACCTGGCAGTGACGGCTGCGACCTGGGGGGGGTGTGTCCCTGGCAACGTGAACTTGCCCGTGAACGTCTCATCATTCATCACAGGTCACCGCCGCCCTGAAAGCTCGGCCAAGTGCGCCGTTCCGAGCGGGAAACCGACGAGGAGGCCGAGCGAAAGCTCGATCACGGCGGGAGCGTATCCACCGCTCTGCGCTCCTTAGTACGTGAGCACGGGAAGCGCAGCGAGACGGGAAGCAGTTGGCAGGGCTCTCGGGGCGTCGCTTCTGTCTGGGTGCGATGAGTAGTCAAACACTCCCGCGCACTACGAAAGCCGAGAATGGCTACTCACTGGGGAGGGCGTGCTCATGAACGGCTTTGTGCCCTGGCGTGCGGATAGCGCTGCCGCAGACGAGACTGTAAGGGCGTGCCGGCTCGCCACACTGATTGGTAGCGAGATTCGAAGCGTGACCCTGACAACGTGGTCGCTCGGTAGTGGACAGCGATCGCGAAAGTGCACGACGCCGTCGAATGCACTTGACCGACTCGGCGACGACGTCCGCGTCGTTTCGACAACAGCAATGCAATTGCCCCGCGCTCTCACGAAAACGCGCCCTCGCAGGCGAGCGATGTGCAAGACGATTTCGATCGCGGCGTGAGGCCCGAAACAGCAGCCCAGCGCCGCCAGTGGGACGAGAAGCTCGTGATATGCGAGAGATATGGCGTCCCCCGCGTCTCTTTCGAGTCCCGAGCTGCTCCTGCAATTGCCGGCAGTGCTCACGCGCGAGCGAGCCGCTGGTGCCGATGTGATCGAGTTCCTGGTCGAGATCGAGCGCCGCGACTTGTTTCTCGAGCAAGCGTGCTCATCGCTCTACAGCTTCTGCATGGAGCGCCTCGGGTACAGTGAAGACGAGGCGATCAAGCGCGTCCGCGTGACGCGTTTGGCAAGAAAAATACCCGCTGTGCTGGATGAGCTTCGCAGCGGCGCGCTGCATCTCACGGGATTGTTCGTGCTCGCGCCCTATCTGACCGAGCAGAACGCCGAGGCGCTGCTCAGCGAGGCTCGCGGCAAGTCGCGCCGTGCCATCGAGCAGCTCTTGGCCTCTTGGTTTCCCAAGCCCGATGTCCCGTCGCGGATCGAGCGGATTGCGGAGCAGGCGCCTCTGGCCCGGGGAGCCAGTGCGGACGAGCGACCCGGCCGGCCCGCTACGTCTACCTGTCCTGGAGCGGAACAGGTACGCGATCGGGACAAAGTCGAGCCGCTCTCGGCTGCGAAGTATCGAGTCGAATTCACGGCGAGTGCAGGGCTTCACGCCAAGATCGAGCACGCGCGGGCGCTGTTGAGCGCACATCGAGAAAAAGCGCCGAGAGCGCGCACAACGTTCCGCGACAGCGCAGGTCGCCGCACATCCGCAGCCTGCCGAGCGCGAGCAAGTGGAGGCGAAGGTCTCACTCTCCCTGTGCAAGATGGGATTTCGCAAGCGCGAAGTCATCCCGGTGTTGGCCGAGCTCAGAGCGCGTCAGGTCGCTCCAGAACCCGAGCCGCTGCTGCGAGCCAGCCTGGCGCTGCTCGTGCAGTGAACGCATTCCGTCGTAATGCGACGCGCGGGCGATCCCAGCGACGCTCAACTCGAGGTCGCGCCGGCAGGCGGCAGTGTTCTCGCGATCTAAACCTGTCGCGCCGACGCCGGTGCTCTGCAGGCGTCCGGCCCCTGACAAAGAACGCCGCGCTTCTTCTGCCGCAGCGTCGCCGCGCCGGCAGGCTAAGCGCTCTGGCGTGCCAAGAAAGGCGGGGATTTCAAAACCGGTCACTGCCCCGAAACGTGCAACGTCCTAGCCGATCGGCACGCCGATCCGCGGTCACCCCGTCTCCATTGGAAAGACTCTCTCGGCTTTCGGGCACGTTCATTGGGGACAGCCCGCGCTGGTCGGCGGCTCTGCTGCGAGATACACTTGGGTTGGTGAGCGAGTGCGCGAAGTCGTCGAGGCACTGCTGGAGGTCTTGAGCCAGGGACAGCGTGGCGCATTGGCCACGGTGGTACGCACACAGGGCTCCACTCCGAATCGGCCGGGTGCCCGTTTGTTGCTGCGCGCGGACGACACGCTGGTGGGCACCATCGGGGGCGGTGCGGTGGAACAATGCGTGCTCGAGGCGCTGCGTGGCGCACGGGACACGGGTACCCCACAGTTGCTCGTTCGCGACCTGGGTCATGAGCTCGGTATGTGCTGTGGAGGACGTATGGAAATTTTCGTCGAGCCCGTCGAAGCGCGCCCGCGCCTGTTCGTGTTCGGCGCCGGCCATGTTGCGAAGGCCGCCGTGCCGCTGGCTCGGAGCGTAGGTTTCGACGTGACGGTGGTGGACGAACGGGAAGAGCTGAACACGGAAGAGCGCTTTCCAAGCTGCCAGCGGGAGGTGAGAGATCCGACCGCCGTATTGCGAAGAACGCAGCTCCGCGAACAAGACTGGCTGCTCATCGTCACACACGATCATCAGCTCGATGAGCAAACCTTGGAGCTTGCGCTCGATCAGCCTGCTCGATACATCGGAGTCGTGGGTAGTCGGCGCAAGGTGTTTCGCTTGATCCAGCGCATCACGGAAAAGCGTGGCGCGCCGGCGTTCGAGCGCATTTACGCGCCGGTGGGGCTGGACCTGGGGTCCATCGGACCCGAAGAAATCGCCGTGAGCATCGTGGCCGAGCTGATTGCGCTGCGCCGGGGCAAGTCGGTGCCGCACCTGCGCGCCTTGGACGACCCGCGGTTATTGCAGTCGCTGGGCGCCGCGCGCGAGGGTGAAGAATAGTGAACCCATGACAGAGCCGCTTTCGTCCACCCCAGCGCTCGATGAACTGTCCTGCCGCGTGCAGCGCGAGCTCGAGCTGCTCAGCTATCCGAAGCGAGATTGGCTTCGACCTCGGCAGACCCCGGCTGGTGACGGCGTTCATGACGTGGTCATCGTGGGTGCGGGGCAGGGGGGCCTCGCCAGCGCTTTTGGCCTGATGCGCGAACGGGTGTCGAACCTGCTCGTCGTCGACGAAAATCCTCTGGATCGCGCGGGACCGTGGCTGAACTTCGCGCGCATGCAGACCCTGCGAACTCCGAAACACGTTTCAGGCCCCGAGCTCGGCGTTCCGAGCTTGACTCCCGAAGCCTGGTACGAGGCACGCCATGGGAGCGGCAGCTGGCAAGCGCTCGATCTGATCCCGAAACAAGCCTGGGCCGAGTACCTGCGTTGGTACCGCTGCACCCTGAACATCCCGGTGAGCCCGGAGACGCGCGTGGGCGCTCTCCGCTGGGACGCGGACGCGCGTGTTTGGCAGATTCCCACCACGCGGCACGCGCGAGAACACACGCTCTACGCGCGGCGCGTGGTGCTCGCCACCGGCATCGATGGCTCCGGTGAGTGGCACGTGCCCGCGCTGATTCGCGACGCCTTGCCCGCGCACGCGTACGCTCATACTCGCGACGCCATCGATTTCGACGCGCTGCGCGGCAAACGCGTTGCGGTGCTCGGCGCGGGCGCTTCGGCTTTCGACAACGCGGCCACGGCGCTCGAGCGGGGTGCGCGCGAGGTGCGCGTCTTCTTCCGGCGCGAACAGCTAGTTTCCGTCAACGCCTACCGCTGGGCGGAGTTCGTGGGCTTTCTCAAGCACCTGGCGGACCTGCCCGATGCCGACAAGTGGCGTTTCATTCTGCGCATCCTGCGCATGGGCCAACTCCCACCCAAGGACACGTTGCGACGCGCGAGTGCCTTGCCCGGTTTCCACCTGCACCCGGGCTCGACGTGGCGCTCGCTCGAGTACGGGGAAAGCGGGATCGGAATCTCGACGGATCAAGGCCGCTTCGACACGGACTTCGTGATCATCGGCACCGGCTTCATCACCGATTTGCAGAAGCGCCCGGAGCTCGCGCATGTCGAGCCGTTCATCGCGCGCTGGGCGGATCGCTACACGCCGGCTCCTGAAGAACGGCACGAAGACTTGCTGCGGCATCCCTACCTGGGACAAAGCTTCGAGTTCAGCGAGCGCGAACCGGGGAGCGCGCCGTATCTACAGTACCTGCACAACTACACCTTCGGTTGTCTGCTGAGCTTGGGTTTCGGTGGCGCCAGTATTTCGGGCATGAAATATTCGATTCCACGGCTCGTTTCCGGCATCACTCGTTCCTTGTTCGTGGAAGACAGACACGAATATTTTGCGAGCCTGTGTCACTTTGCCGAGCGGGAGTTCGAGTGACGCCGGCCGCTCTGCGCAGTACGCGCGTGGTGTGCGCGGACGGCGTGCGCCCGGCGCTGGTCTCGCTTGCCGGCGAGCAGATCGACGCAGTGCTCGACTATCACGCCGATCTGCCGAACGTGCGTGACGTGGGCGATTGGGTGATCGCGCCGGGTCTGGTCGATTGTCACGTTCACATCAACGAGCCGGGCCGCACCGAGTGGGAGGGCTTCGAAAGCGCGACCCGCGCGGCGGCGGCGGGCGGCGTGACGACCGTGATCGACATGCCCCTCAATTGTCTGCCCGTCACCACGAGCCGCGCGGCCTTCGAAACGAAGCTCGCGGCCTGCGCGGGCCAGTGCTTCGTGGACGTCGGGTTCTGGGGCGGTGT
>DATHEN010000060.1:0-4801 GCA_035318565.1 Polyangiaceae bacterium | reverse complement strand
GCCATGTCGGCGAGGCCGCCGAGCGCGTCCGGTACGCTCACGGGTCGCAGGTACGTGACCGGCATGGTCTCGCCGTGGTTGTCGGACAGCTCGGCTACGAGATCCATGTAGCGGCGGATGGGTTTGCCGCCGACGTGCGTGACGACGTCGAACGTGCGAAGCCCGGCGCGATAGGCCGGAGCGTCCGTGCTGGGGATGCCGATGACCGGTGCCGGCGGGCTGGCCGTGATGCCGACTGAACCGACGTGCTGCACGATGTCGAGCTCGTGCCGGTCCGTCGTGTCTTCGACGGTGATTTCGATGTCGTGGTGCTTGTTGTTGCGGAAAACCTTGAAGCGCAGCGTCTTGCCGGGGTTCTTCGCGATGATCCGTTTGACCTCGTCGAAGGTGCCGACGTCTTCGCCATCGACCGACATGATGCGGTCGCCCGGCTCTAGCTTTCCTTGGGCCGCGTGCCCGGGCAGAACCACGGCGATCATGGGCGGCAGAAATGGCCCGTCGCTCACGAACACGGAGAAGTACAAGAGCACGGGAAAGATCAAGTTCATGAGCGGGCCCGCGAGCACGACCATGAGCCGCTTGTAGACGGGCAGCGATTCGAACGTCCGCTTGCGATCCTCGGGTAGGACGACGTCGCTCTTCGAAGCCTCGAGCATGTCCACGTAGCCACCCAGCGGCAGCAAGGAGATGCAGTATTCGGTCTCGCGCCCGCGCAGCTTCAGGATCTTCGGCCCGAAGCCGAGACTGAATGTCAGGACCTTCACCCCAAAGGCCTTGGCGAACAGAAAGTGGCCGAGCTCGTGTACGAAAATCAGCGAGCCGATCAGAATGATGAAATAGAGAAGGTCCATGAGTCCGGTCGGGCGCTTCTCGGGCCGAAAGCGCGCGCAGGCTAGCACGCGGTGCGCCGGAGCCAGCGCGCGCCCCGTGAGGAGAACGGCACCCGGATGTCCCACCCCGTGCCCCATTTCAACGCTGCGTGCGCGAAACCCAGTGTATAAACGGGGCTTTGGGGCCCCAGACCCGCATTACGGACGCAACGCAGCGCAGCGGGAATCCAGAGGGGCCTCGAAGTGTTCGACCGAGACCCGTGGAACGCCCTGGCACGCTCGGCCTCGTGTAGCTAAAAGAGCCAGGCACGTTCAACCGCGGTGGCTCGCATCGATGAAATAGCGAGGCTCTGGCCCCGCTCGAGACATCGGCTGGCTCGCTGAATACGCGATCGAGACAAAAGCATGCTGACCTGGGTAGCAAAAAAGATTTTCGGCACCTCCAACGAACGTGCCGTACGGCGCATGAAGCCCTTCGTGGTCGAGATCAACAATCTCGAGGAGGGCATCACGAAGCTCAGCGACGCGGAGCTCCGGGCCAAGACTGCCGAGTTCAAGGAGAAGCTCGACAACGGCGCCACCCTCGACGACCTCTTGGTCGAGGCCTTCGCCGTATGCCGGGAAGCGGGCCGTCGCGCCCTGAAGATGCGCCACTACGACGTCCAGCTGATGGGCGGCATGGTGCTGCACCAGGGCAGGATCGCCGAAATGAAAACCGGCGAAGGCAAGACGCTCGTCGCCACCTTGCCGATTTACCTGAACGCGCTCGAAGGCAAAGGCGTGCACCTGATCACGGTGAACGACTACCTCGCCAAGCGTGACGCCGAGTGGATGGGCCGCCTCTACAACTTCCTCGGCCTGAGCATCGGCACGATCGTCAACCAGCAGTCGGACGCAGAGAAGAAGAAGTCGTATCAATCCGACATCTGCTACGGCCAGAACAACGAGTTCGGCTTCGACTACTTGCGCGACAATATGAAGTTCTCGGCGCTCGAGTACGCGCAGCGCGAGCTCAACTTCGCGATCGTCGACGAAGTGGACTCGATCCTCATCGACGAAGCGCGCACGCCGCTCATCATCAGTGGCCCCGCGGAGGCGGCCAGCGAGAAGTACCGGACGCTGAACGAGGTCGTGGCGCGGCTCCGCAAGGACGAGCACTACAACGTCGACGAGAAGGGCTTCAGCGCCACGCTCACTGACGAAGGCGTCGAGCTCGTTCAGAAGATGTTCGGCATCAAGAACCTGTACGATCCAGTGAACGTCCAGGCGCTGCACATTTTGAACCAGCTGCTGCGCGCCCACGCGCTCTACAAGCGCGATCAGCACTACATGGTGTCGGCGGACGGCAAAGTGCTGATCATCGACGAATTCACCGGCCGCGTGCTCGCGGGCAGGCGCTGGAGCGACGGGCTGCACCAAGCCGTCGAGGCCAAGGAGAACGTGCGCATCCAGGAGGAGAGCCGCACGATGGCCACGATCACCTTTCAGAACCTGTTCCGGCTTTACAAGAAGCTCGGCGGCATGACGGGCACGGCCGAGACCGAAGCCCACGAGTTCATGTCGACGTACAAGCTCGAGGCCGCCGCCATTCCGACGAACAAGCCGATGGTCCGCAATGATCAGCAGGACGTCGTCTACAAGACGGAGCGCGAGAAGTTTACGGCCGTCATCAACGAGATCCTCGAGACACACGAGGCCGGTCGCCCGGTGCTGGTCGGTACGACCAGCGTCGAAAAGAGCGGCGCCATCAGCAACATCCTCAAGAAGAAGAAGGTTCCGCACAACGTGCTGAACGCCAAGCACCACGAGAACGAAGCGTACGTGGTCGCGCAGGCCGGGCGTAAAAAGGGCATCACCGTTTCCACGAACATGGCGGGCCGCGGCACGGACATTCTGCTGGGCGGCAACCCGGAAATGCTCGCGCGCTGGGAGTTCAAGCAGAAGGAAAAGGACCCCGATCTGGAGCCGCAAGAGTTCGCGGCCCTGGTCAAGAACTACGAAGACTCCTGCAAGCTCGAGCACGACGAAGTGATCGAGCTCGGCGGCTTGCACATCGTCGGCACCGAGCGCCACGAGTCACGCCGCATCGACAACCAGCTGCGCGGTCGCGCGGGCCGTCAGGGCGATCCCGGTTCGAGTCGCTTCTACTTGTCTCTCGAAGACGACTTGATGCGCATCTTCGCCGGCGATCGCGTCAAGAATTTGATGGATCGCATGGGCATGCCCGATGACGAACCCATCGAGCACCCGTGGGTCACGAAGAGCGTCGAGAATGCGCAGCGCAAGGTCGAAGAGCGCAACTTCGACATCCGCAAGAACCTGCTCGAGTACGACGACGTGATGAATGCGCAGCGCAAGACGGTGTACTCGCTGCGCCAGCAACTGCTCCTCGGCACGTACACGCCCGAAGAGCTGGACGAGCTCGGCAAACCCACCGGCCACACGCGCGAAATCCCCGTCGTCGAAGAGATCGAAAACCGCATCACGCCGCACGTGGCGGAGCTCCTGGCGATGTTCGCCGAACAGCCCCTCACGCTGACGGAGCCGAGCGGCAAACCGCGCAAACCGGAGCGCGCGGACATCGAGAAATTGACCACGCTCGTCGAGCTACCGGCCCTGCAGCACGAGGTTTATCAGCTCTGGGGCGTCAAGCTCGATATCGAGGAGCGCCGCAAGCTCACTCCGATTCAGATCTACGACGAGCTCGTCGAGAAGGTCTCGAGTGGCTTGAGCGGGCAGCGCGAGCGCTTGCTGGACCTGATGGATCGCGAGGTCAGCGCGATCGTGGAAGAGAGCTGCCCCGAAAACAAGCCGCCGGAGGACTGGGACTGGCCGGGGGTCATCGAAGGTTTTCAGGAGCACTTCAAGGTCAAGCTCGACAACGGCATCGAAGACGTGAACGACCGCGAGCTCTTGGTGCGCGACCTCTACAAGCGCTCCGAGGAGCTGTACGTGGCCAAGGAACAGGATCTCGGTGTCGAGCTCCTACTTCGCGTGTTCCGCCACATCTACCTGGAGACCATCGACGAGGCCTGGGTCGATCACCTCTCCAACATGGAGCACCTGCGCGACGGCATCGGCCTGCGCGGCTACGGCCAGAAGGATCCGAAGAACGAGTACAAGAAGGAGGGTTACAACCTCTTCTTGAACATGATGGCCAAGGTGTCCGGCGCGGTACTGGCCAAGGTGTTCGAGGTGCAAATCCACCGCCAGGAGGAGATCGCGGCGCTCGAAGCCGAAGCCGAGCAACGCCACCAGGCGGAGCTGGATGCCGCCGTGGCGCGCCACCCCGGGGACGGCGACCCGCTCGCTCCCCCCGCGGGAGCTCTCGAGCCGCTGCCGGATCCGGAGCGACGCTCAGCAGCGCCCGCTGCGCCGAAGATCGGCCGCAATGATCCCTGCCCCTGCGGATCGGGGAAGAAGTTCAAGAAGTGCCACGGCGCGGCCCTCGAGGACGAAGAGGGTAGCGAGTCGGAAGATCAGCCGCGGGCGTGAGGCCGGCCGCTACTTCGCGGCGAACAGCTTCAGAATCGTTTGTCCGCCGGCCGGGGCGTCCACTGGGTAGCCCACTTCACTGAGCACCTGCACGCCGAGGACCAGCGCGATCAGCACCTTGGCGGCATGCTCGGATTCGATGTCCGTGCGCACCGTTCCTGCGGTTTGCCCCTCGGCCACGGCGTGGCTTACGCGCTCGATCGCCTGCGTCACCAGAGCCACGTAGCGTTCCCGTACCGTCTTGGAGCGCGCACACGCTTGCATGAGCTGGTGGGCGCGGACGTTCTTCTGCATGAAGAACTCGCCCTCGGTCACCACACCCGTAAAAAGGCGAATCGATCGCTCGAGATCGAGCGCCGCGTCTCCGGTGGCGATGATGGCGTCCATGAAGCGGCTGATCACACGTTCCATGGAGGCCGCCACGAGCTCGTCGCGATCGGCGAAATGCACGTAGAATGCGCCACGCGTGTAGCCGG
>DATHEN010000059.1:0-6645 GCA_035318565.1 Polyangiaceae bacterium | reverse complement strand
CGGCTACTACTGGGAGTTTCCGACGCTCGTGCAGGGCCGCGCCATGGTGTGTCGCGGTGTGTATCTGCTGCGCGAAGCGCCGGGCGCAGCGGGAGTCGAGATCCAATCCGTGCTGGCGCGCGAGCTCGCCGTCCGCGGTTTGGATTTGGCAAAATGTAAGAAGAAGCGCTACGCGGAGCGCGGCTTCGATCGTCGAGCAGCGCTCGCCAGGCCGGGCGTGCTGCTCGTGGGCGAGGCGGCGGGTATCGATCCCGTCACGGGCGAGGGCATCGCGCAGGCGATCCAATATGGAGCCGTCGCGGGAAGTTACGTGGCTCGCAAGTGGCGCGAGCGTGATTTCCGCTTCAGCGATTGGCACGCTGAAATTCGGCGCACGATGATCGGCCGCGATCTGCTGACGCGTAGTCTGGGCGTAAACCTCTTCTATGGTGAGACTCGGCCGGCGATCGAACGTTTCCTGCTCGATACGCCCGACTTCATTCGCGTCGGCATGCAACACTTTGCCGGCCAGCCCTGGTCCAAAGCGGCGCTCGCGCGCTCGGCGTGGAGTGCTTTTCGGCACACCACCCGCTGGGCCGTGCGCGGGGGCGCGCTCGAATCCGCTGAGCGGCGTTCTGGCGGCGATTCGTTGCTTGGCGGTGTGTCGCCGGGCGTATAGATTCGGCGCATGCTGAACGGGAAAGGCGCGCTGCTGTGGTGCTTGCTCGCGAGCTTCACGGCAGGTTGCGGGAGCTCGAAACCCCGGTCCGGAACGCCCGATCAACGGACGGGGGAATCAGGCTCGAGCGGCGAAGTCGCTTTGCCGGAGCTCACGCCGGTTTCTGCACCGCCCGAGCTGATAGGCGTCGGACGGGTGAGAAACCCGGGCGAGTTTCTGGACTCGCTCGCGCAGTGGTCCAAGGCGCCTCTCGACTGGCGCAGTGCACTGGCCAAGGAAGAGCCCGGCATCGAGCGCGTGCTCAAGCTGGATAGCCCCATCGATGTCGCGCTGGTCCTCGACAAGAGCGCGGGCATGCGGCCCAAAGCGCCGCAGCTGGCGGTGTCGATCGGGCTTTCGTCGTGGGACGCTGCGCTCGAGTTCGCGCGCCACAAAGGCGAGGTGCTGCGCAAGGTTCAGGAAGGCGTCTACGCAGTCGGAGAGCCTCCGAGCCGATGCCTGCTGGCGCGTTCTCTCGGCAGTGCTCCGGCGCGCTTCGTGTGCGGGGACGAGCCTGCCGACGTGGAGGCGCTCCTGCCGTACATGACCCGCGGCATGCCGCGTGAGACGTTCGGCAACTCGGACGTGCACGTGGAGTTGCGTGTCGACCCGGTTCGCACGCGTCATGCGCGTGATCTGAGGCAGCTCAAGAGCCTGATCCCCGTCGCCCTGAGCCACTTGGCCATCGACGTGCCGCGCGTTGACCGGGCCATGGGGGATGCCCTTCACGGTCTCGCCGATGAAGTGAACGCAGTGGTCGACGACCTGCAGCGTCTGGATCTGGACATCGTCCTCGTGCGCGCTCAGGGCGGCGCGGAGCTCCGCACCAGCGTTCAGTTCCGCAAGCAGAGCTCGTGGATCGCTCAGACGGTCTTCGAGCGCGAGCCGGCGCCGCCACCGGACCTGTTCTGGGCACTGCCCCGCGAGTCCTCGGCAGCGAGCTTCGTGTACCCCGCGAGCCCCGGGCGTTACGCCGGTTTGCGCCGCACGTTCGGCGAGCTCGTGGATGGGCTGCTCGAGCACGAGAAAGTGTCGCGCGCCGTTCGGGACACCGTGTCCGATGTGGTCACCGAGTCCTTCAAGACCGACGCCGCGTGGGTTCGCGCCGAGGGACCCTTGCCGCCCGCGGCGCCGGCCAAGCCGGGCTCGGGTCCCGAGCAAGCGCGCGAACGCCTTCGCCAGCAGCTCGGCTGGCACGTGGCCGCCGTCGGGCAGAAGGCCGATACGCTCCTCGCCGACTTCGCGAAGCTGGTCCAGCTCTACAACAGCGGTGAGCTGCGTCGCATGCTCGAGAAACGCGCCAAGGTGAAGCTCCAGCACGTGCCGACCGTGCAGAAGCGCGCACCGCGCGTGCGTGGCTTGCCGGCGGGTTCCGTTGCCTACCAGATCACGGTGCCGGCGCAGTTCTTCGACGAAGAGGAGTTCGGGCCGGGGATGGGCTACAAGTTCCCGCGGCCTGCCGCATCGCCCGCGAAGCCGAAGCCGAAGGCCGTCCAGGCCAAGCCTCTGCCGCTGGTGTTCTTGATCGTGCCGGACGGTGAGCGGACCTGGTTCGGTGTCTCCGCGGACGAGAAGTTGCTGATCGAGAAGCTCGTCAAGCTCAAGACGCAAGCCGAGACGCTCGCGACCCGCGCAGACGTGAGCGCGCTGAAGGCGCAGCCGGCGAAGGCCGGCGGATTTTTCACCATCGCATCCGTCATGAGCGGAACGCCCATCGCCGGCGCGGCCAGCACCCGCGTTGCCAATGCGCTGCCGCACCACGCCGAGACGCCGATTCCGTATCGGGTCACCACCACGCCGGGCAGCATGCGCTCCCTGGTCTGGTCCACGAGCGTGCCGCGGGCCGCTCTGGAGGATCTGGGCGGCCTGATCATGACCCTGGTGGCGGGCAACACCGGCGCCGAACCGCCGGCGTCCGAGGCGCCCGCGCCGGCGGCTCCAAGCCGATAGAGTAGCGGATTAATTGGCCAAGCTCGGCCGCGGAGGTAATCAACGCCGGGTAGGATGTGTGCTACGTGGCGACAGTTGACTACATGGGCGACGCTGCTCTGCGCGCTCGTGCTGGCCCGGCCTGCTGCCGCGTGGACGGAGACGACGCTGAAGTCGCACCTGGTCACGCTCGACGTCGAGCGTGATGGCAGCGCCATAGTGGCGCACGAGCTTCTGGTTCGAGTCCGGGGAGGCCCGATGACGCAGCTCGAGCTCGACGGTATCAGCACCGACGCGGAGCCGCTGCCCGACGCCGCCGTTGCGCCGGCAACCAGCGGACCTGCGGGTGAGGTGCTGTTCCCGCTGCTCCTCAGCAAGGGCGAAGACGGCGTGCTGCGTGTGGAAGTGGACGCGAAAAAAGGTCTGCGCCCGGGCACTTACCTGTTCAAGTTTCGTTACCGCACGCAGCTCTTCGCGGAGAACAAGATCTACCTCCGCGGCAACTGGGCTGAAGTGCGCTGGATCGGCCCGCGCTTGCAGGATGGCCTGGACTCGGCCCGCGTGCTGTTTCGCATCCCGGCGGCGAGCACCGCGCCGAAGCTTCCGGATGTGACGGAGGAGCGTGGATCGCGGAGCGTGGAGCTCGAGGATACCTTCCTCGCGAACCTACGGCGCGGCGCGGTGAAGGACGAGCTCGAGATCGTCCGCCCGCACATTGCCAAAGGTGAACCCGTGCTCTGGCGTGTGCTGGCGAGCCCTAAAGCATTCGATGCGTTCTCGTCGGCGCCCGTCGCTGCGGCGGCCGTGACGAGTCTGCCCGGCCAAAGCAAACAAGAGCTGCCGCGGCGTGAGCTCGGCTGGCTGCTGGCTCTGGTCGGCGTCGCGCTCGGCTACGCCGGGCTCGTGTATTGGAAGTGGCGCGCCTTCGCACGCGTGTGTCACGCAGAGAGCGCCCGTGCGCGCGCGTTGATCCCGCTTCCAGCCGTGCTGCGCGCCCTTTTGGCTGGGATCGCGCTGGCCGGCGCCTGCGCGGTCGGGCTCTACGCGCATTGGCCCACCGCCGCGGGCGCTCTGCTCGTCGGTAGCCTTGCCCTGGCTGCACTGCGCGGCCCGAGCGTGATTCAGCCGCCACGCGGTCCGGGGCGCTGGCTGCCGATCCGCGAGGAAGAAGCCTTCGCAAAGCCCGAGTCTCCTCCGGGCCACTGGCTCGACGTCGGCGCGCTCAAAGGCGCGCTGCTGTTTGCCGTGCTGGGTGCCGCGCTGCTGGTTGCTGCCGCGCTCTTGTTTCGTACCAGAGCGTACGAAGGCCTGCTGCTCGCGCTCGGAGCCACGGCGCTGCTTCCGATCTTTTTCACGGGTCGCGCCCGCGAGCTGCCGCCGGATCCGGCGCTCGCACCGCGCAGCTTCTTGCGCTGGCAGGCCGAGCGTTTGAAAAAGGACGCTTCGCTCAGGGTCGTTCCGTGGGCGCGTGTTCCGGAGCTCGGCTCTCAGCTCGACGAGCTGCGGCTGCTCGTCGTGCCACGCCGCGCGCGAACCGGCTTGCTCGCCCTGGAAATCGGGCTCGAATACCGAGCGGGTGGAGGCGGGTCCATTGCGCTGCCCTACGTCCTGGTGCGCGCTCTGGAAGGCGGCGCCGCGTGTGAGGCGCTGCCGCCGCAACTGAGCTGGACGCGCGGGCGCAAACCCGAAGAACGCGTGGTCGTGCTCCAGCCGAGCTTGCCGACGCGTGCCGGCTGCCGCGCCCTACTCCTGGAAGTGCTGGATCGCCTGCGTGCGCCCACCGCGAGGACGACCAGCAAAGGCCCTCACTCGTTGAGCAGCTGGGCCATGTCCGCCGGCAAAGGCGCGTCGACCGCGAAGGCCTTCAAGCTCGAATCGCCAGTCCAGCTCAGGTGACTCGCGTGCAGCGCGTGCCGGTTGTCGAAGCCCGGCACTTCCACGCCGCCGTAGAGCGTATCGCCCACGATTGGATGACCGATGCTGGCGAGATGCACTCGGATCTGGTGCCGGAGCGCACGCTCGACGTCCACTTCCAGCAAAGCGAAGCGAGTCCCCCGCTGCTGAACCCGCCACGAGGTGTGTGCGGCGCGCGCGCCCGGTTCGTTTTCCGAGGGGGCGACGCGCATGCGCCGGCGATCGCGCGGGTGCGGCGCGAGCGGCGAGTCGATTTCACCGGCGCCCGGCAGGCCCGCGCGTTCGACAATGGCCAGGTAGCGTTTGCAGAGCCGTCCCGCGCGCAGCATCTCACGCAGCCTGGCGAACGCCGCCGGTGTACGCGCCGCGAGCAATAGGCCCGAGGTGCCCGTGTCGAGCCGGTGCAAAAGTCCGGGTTCTCGCGGCGAGTAGCCGACTCCGAGCATCTCCGGATAGTGCGCGAGCAGCGCCGAGGCCAGAGTTCCGCTCTCCGAACCCGGTACCGGAACGCTCGGCTGTCCCGCGGCCTTGCTGACGATCACGAACTGTGGACTTTCGAGCCGCACGTCCAGCGCTGCCTCGGGATCCGGTGTGGGCAACCCGGACGGACCGAGCAGGACGAGGAGCTCGTCGCCGGGCCTGGCGAGCTCGCTCTTTTTCACGCGCCGGCCCGCCAGCATGACCCGTCCCTGGGCGAACAGCAGCGTTGCAGCGCGCCTGCCCAGGCCGAGGCGCTGCACGAGCAGCTTGTCGAGGCGCACGTCGGCTTCGGCCGGTGCGATCGTCAGCGCGACGTTCTGTTCGCCTATTGGGGGCAGGTCCGGCACGGGCTCACCAGATTCCGGAAACACCGGCCCCGAACACCGGCGCGCTCTGCCCCTCGGGAGTCGTGCTCATGCCCACGACGCCCACGCTGGGTCGCGCTGGCGGAACCTCGGATTCGCTCTTCTTGCTTCCCGATTTGGTCCCCGAGCGCGTGATGTACCAGCCCACTGCGCCTCCAGCGAGCGTGCCGAGCGCCACCCCGCCCAGCCATGCGCGGTCGCGGCCCTTGCTCGGCTGGTCATCCACTATCAAGAGCGGGCTGCCCGCAGCCGCGCCGGTCAGCGCGCCCACGCTCGCGCCCAGGTCGATCAGCAGCACGCGCGATGGGGGCAGCTGAAACTGTGTGGCGAGCACGCCGGCCGCGAGCACGCCGGCGCCGGCGCCGTAGCCCATGCCGCGGCTGGGTGTCTCGTCCGTGCTGCCCTCGTAAGCGAGCTCCGTGAGGCCGCCGAGAAACAGACCGAACGCGCCGCCCGAATGAGTGAGCAAGGCGCCACCTTCACCCATGCCGCGGAACGTGAGCGCTGTGGTCGCGAGCGCGATACCCGCAGTGGCGCCCACGACCCCGAGCACGAAGCGATCCTCGTCCGCAGTTTCGTCGTAGCCGTCCGCCAGCAAGAAACCGGCGACGCCGGGCCAGATCGCGCCGGCAGAAAGATACCAGGCGTCGCCCAAGCCGACGTCCCACTCGTCGGCGACGATCATCGAAGCGCCGAGGCCGATACCGGTGCCGAGCGCGATCAGCGGGTACGTGAGGCGATCGTCGCTGGAATCGCTGGCGCGCTGAATCGTGTAGCCGACGTAGCCGCCCAGCGCCGCGGCGTTCAAGGCCAGGATGGCGCGGCCGGCGGAGCGCGCCGAATAAACGATGGCGTTGTCGTCCGCGCGGGGTACATCCGGCTGATCGTCAGACGCAGGGCTGCCCCGGCCGATGGAGATCAAATCGCGCATCATGACCATGGCGCGCAGCTCGGCTTCGCGCGCTTCCACTTCCTGGCTGCGCACGAGCAGCACCTTGGAACCGGGCGGCACGGCCAGGATACGCAGCCGCACGCGGCCCGCCTGGATCTCGAGGCGCGGCGAGACCACCCACGAATCGTCGGCTCGCGAGATCAGGTTGTCTTCAGTCAGGTCGGTGACGGAGACCGTCGCTCGCCCCGAGACGTCGAGCTTCAGTCCCAGGTCTTGCACGGCTTCGCCGAGCGTGAAGTCGATTTGCCGGGTCCAGGCCACGAGAGCACGGCCGTCTTCGGGCTCGACGGTATGCAGCGTGGGCTCGG
>DATHEN010000058.1:0-4197 GCA_035318565.1 Polyangiaceae bacterium | reverse complement strand
GGAATACCTCGGCGCGTCGCCCCGAAATCGCCTCTGCCACCATCTTCTCGACGGCACCGCTGCCGTACATCTCGGCGGTGTCGATGTGCGTGACCCCGAGCTCCAGGCCGCGACGGATGGCGCGCACGGCTTCGGCGCGCGTGTCGCGCTCCATGTTCCACGTGCCTTCGCCGACTACGGCTACGGGAACGCCGTGCGAGCCGAAAGAGCGCTGCAACATGGCGTGCAGTATAAGCGCTCTTCCGGCCCGCGCAGCGCGCGCTGTTTCGCTCAGATTTGCAGCGTACCCGAACGGATCATGTACGCGAGCGTTTCACGCTGCTCCACGTCGAGCATGGCGTGAATTTCGCGCAGCGCCTTGAGCAGCGCCTCATGGAGCTTGCGCGAGGACTCGAGCTGCGCCTGCACGGCTTGATGCGCGCGCTCCTCGTTGAACGCGTCTTGCTCGACGGCGTCGGCGAGCGCGCTCGTCTTACGCCGGTCATCGACGGCGGCCTGAGCTCGTTCCGTCTTCAATTCATCGAGTATTTTCGCAAGCTTGGCGGCTTGCTTCTCATCGAGCTCGAGCTTGTAGCTCAGGTAGCGCAGCGGCCTGCGCACTCCGAACGGCCCGGCGCCGCCATCATGCGGGCTCGCATAGAAGCCGGCCGCACCGCCGCAATGACCCGAACCTCCGCCCGCATGGCATGCCGCTCCCATGCGTGCCCCGCGACGGCGGGACCACCAGTCCATCATTCCTGGATGCATCTTGTCTTTTCCTTTTCGCCAGGGCTGTTCGCACCCGGCGGGTGATATCGCGGGCGTTACGCCACGCGACTCGTTAGATATTGAGCCGCCGCATCGAGAGCGTCAAGGCCGCTCGTGAGAACACGAGCAGCCTCGAACCCACGAATCGCGCTCGGCCGCGCGCCTACTCTGCTGGCTCGGGCACGGCGGCGTGCGCCGTCTCTTTCTCCGAAACCGGGGCCTCCACGGAAGCCGTCGCGAACTTCGCGCAGCCGACCAGGATGGCCGACACGATCAGGTAGCTCACGGTCACGGTCGGCGACTCGCCGACACCGATCGCTTCTCCGTGCATGAAGCCGAAGAAGGTGAAGATCGCGCCGGCGAGCGCAAACGCGGCTGCGTGCATGAACTTGCGATCGATCACGAACGCTCCGACCGCGCCCAGCACGAGGCCCCCCAGAATCGAACCGCCGCCCATCACGGCAAGGCCATGGTACAGGATGCCGACCTGACCGAGCTTTTCGGCGCCGAGCGCTGCCGCGCTCGTTCCCGCTGCACCGAGCGAGTTGTCGATCAGGAGTTTGCCCCAGGCTGCCAGGTGCGGAATCAACGCCAGGATGATGGCCGGAGCGTGCTTCTTGGGGGTTTCCTGGAACGCCTGTGCACCGATCAGCATGCCGATGTAGAGCAGAATCGGCGAAATCGCGACGACTGGAATCAGGGACACCATCACCGAGATGATGCCGAACCAGGCGAGCACGGCGACCACGATGCCCGTCGCGGCCGAGTAGCCGATGCGACCGCCCATCGCCTTCCAGCCGGGGTGACCGATGTAGACGGCATTGATGAAGGGATTGCCCATCAGGCAACCGATCAAACTCACGATGCCATCGGCCGTGAGGACGCGCGTAGTCGGGAACGCGTCGCCCGCGACCTCTGCGCTCTCCACGTTGTCGAGCGCCTCGACGAGATCGTAGATGCCGAACGGGATCGCCGTCACCAGAATCACGCCCAGGAATTCGAAGCCCGAGAACACGTGCCCGATCGCAGGGACCGGCAACGAAAACCCGAAATTCGCGACCGAATCGCTGAGCTTGCTCACGCTCATTCCGCCGTAGTCGAGGCCGAGCGCGGTGGAGCCCCAGGCAATCGAGCTACCAGCGGCGATCGCGACGAGCCCTGCGGGGATGCCCTTGAAGTAGCGCACGCCACCGAACCAGCTCGCGAGAATGATCGAGAAGCACACGACGCCGATCACGGGCGTCATGTACATCTCGAGCGCCGGTCGCATCGAGATGAACGCGATGGACACGCCGGCCAGCGTACCGAGCAGCGCGGCGCGCGGCGTGATCTTGCGAATGAGAGGACCGACGAAGCCGCCGAGCATGAGCACGAAGCTCTGAATGAACACCCAGGTGAGCCCGGCCTCCCAACCCTTCACGGGGTCTTTCGTCTGCGTCGCGATCGGCAACATGATCACGAACACGACGACGAACATGTGAGGCACGCTCACGCCGGACGGCAAGGCGCACACGTCCGTGCGGCCGGTCTTCAGAGCCAGGCGGTAGGCGAGCCAGGCGTAGTAGAGCGTGCTCATACACAGCATCAAACCCGCGGCCGGCAAGATGCGGCCAAACACGAGGTCATCCGGCATTTTCAGCACGAACCGCAACAAGCCGGTCAAGACCAGCAGGTTGACCAAGATGTTCGTACCGAAGCCGAAGAACGCGTTCCAATCGCCCGGTGTCCACAATTTCGGCTTACTGCTCGTCATGGCATCAGACATGGCTTCCTCCATCGATCGCCGGATCTGTTCGCTCGCGCGCTGGGTGTCCCCGGCGCGTCACCTGCGTTTCGTACAGTTTTCATCGTTCACGTGACTGACGATTCGTCAGTCGCTCGGAGCGGATCCACACATGTAGTTGCGCAGCGCGTCCCCTGACTAGCGTCAATCCGCGCGCACGGTGCTGCTCAAATCAGCGCGCTCGCGCTCAGAGCGTCTCGAACGTGCTCACGAGCTCTTCCGCGAACGCTGCGGCCGCCACAGGCAGCACGCGCCCGCGCCGGGCCGCGAGTGACAGCCGCGCTTCGTGCAGCGCCGGATCGCTAAGTGGAATCGTGAGCATGCCGGATACGTCGGGCTCGCGGCCGATGTGAAAGGAGAAGCACACGCCGTTGCTCGTCTTCGCGAACACTTTGGTACTCTCGATGGAATTCGAGACGAGCGCCGGCTCGAACTTCACCGACGCACGCTCGAGCGCGGCATCGATGAACGCGCGCGCGGCGAGCGTCTCGTCCGGCATGGCGATCGGGAAGGCAACGCAGTCGCGAAGCCGCAGGTTCGCGCGTGCGGCCAGCGGATGTTCCGGCGAAACCAGCACGCAGAGCGGCTGAGCGACGCTGGCCAAAATCGCGATGCCCGCGCCTTGCACCGGCGCGTGCGTCAAGATCAGATCCGCTCTGTCCCGCAGCAGCGATTCGGTGAGCCGCTTGGGTCCGTCCACCGTCACCGAGAAGGAGATACCGGGATGGCGGCTCTGATAGTCGGCGATGGCGTTCGGCAACATGCGCCCCGTCACCGATTCGGCCACGGCGATGCGTACGTGCCCGCGCACCAGACCACGCAAGCCTTCGATCTGCGCCTCGAGCACCCGTAGCTCTTTGAGTGATCGACGCACGTAGGCCAAAAACAACTCACCGGCAGCTGTCGCCCGAACGCCGCGCGGCAAGCGCTCGAAGAGCGGCAGACCCACCTGCTCTTCGAGATCGAGAATTCTGCGGTTCAGCGCCGAAGAAGCGATGTGCAGCGCGTCCGCCGCTTTGCGTATGGAGCCATGCTGAGCGACGGCATCCACGTACGCGAAGAGCGCCGGAGGCTCGAGCCGTGCCGGCCGCACGTCTGCGGGCGGTGTAGGCACGCGCGCGACGCGGGCTTTCTTTTGGGTCTTGGAGGACACGCTCCTACGTAGACACTATAGCGATCCAGTGCGTGTTTCGAGCTCGAGACATCCAGGAATACGCATGATATGCCGCTAGGTTGGCATGGCTCGATCGACGGCTGGGTTTCTTCACGCGCGGGTGTGCTGGCTTCGGCGAGCAGCAACCGCTCTGACGGCTTTGGGTGTCGTGCTGGCTGCAGAGGCACCCGCAGCGGCGCAAACGGCGTCGGACAGCGCCGCCGCGCAGTCGCTCTTCGACCAGGGGCGCGCGCTCATGGCAAAGGGCAACAACGCCGAGGCCTGTCCGAAGCTCGAGGAGAGCCAGCGTCTGGATCCGGGCACCGGCACGCTCTTGAACCTGGCGCGCTGCTACGAGCTCACGAACCGCCTGGCCTCTGCGTGGACCAAGTACCTGGAAGCGGCCTCTTCCGCTCAGGCAACAGGCAACGTGAAACGCGAGCGCGAGGCGCGAAAACGCGCCGAAGCACTGGTTCCGAAGTTGGCGCAGCTAGTGATCAGCGTGACGCCGGAA
>DATHEN010000057.1:0-2891 GCA_035318565.1 Polyangiaceae bacterium | reverse complement strand
CGAAGCACAAGCCCACGTCGTCCATCGCCGCCACCTCGAGCAAGAAGTGGTGAATGCGCTTTTGCTGCGGCCCGCCGACAGCCACGCTGTGATGCCGGCGGTTGGCGTGGAAAAACGAAATGTCGACGTCATGCCCGAAGTAGCGGCACACCACGTGGTCGCTCAGGCGAAAGCCCAGCAGGCGCGTGTAAAAATCGACGCTTTCGCGTTTGTCTTTGGACGAAACCACCACGTGGCCGAGTCCGCTCTGCTCCGCCACGAAGTGTGACAGGAGCCGCGACGACTCGAACGGTGCAGCGGCTTTCTCTGGGCCGTAGAACAGCTCCGAAGGAATGCCCGCTGGGTCGCGGTATTTGACCAGCGCGGCCACGCCGCGCACGCGCGCTTCCTCGGGCGTGCCGGGCGTCACGGCGTAACCGGCGTCCTCGAGAAACCCCGCGAGCGCGGCGAGCGCCTTTTCATCGCTCACTTCCCAGCCGATCACGGACACGTCGTCAGCGGGCCCCGGCTCTACGAACAGCCGCCGCGCGTAGCTATCCATGCGCAGCGCGAAGCCATCACCGGGTAGATCTCCCGCGGGCTGCAAGCCGAGCACATCGACGGCGAAATTTCGCCAGACATCGAGCCCGCTCACTTCGAACCCGAGGTATCCCAGGCCCAGGACGCCATGCTCGGGGACTTCCTTCGCCAACGGTCACCTCGCTATTTCAGATGAAGAAGTCGGCGTTCTTCAGCTTCAGCTGAACGCCGCCAAAGTTACGCGCCGGCTTGTCCGGATTGTTCGCGTAGTGGGCACGCGATGCGTTCACGTCCAGCCAGTAGCGCAAGAGCGGATTGCCCAGAAAGAGCGCGCGACCGCCGG
Source organism: Polyangiaceae bacterium (assembly GCA_035318565.1). Lineage (GTDB taxonomy): Bacteria > Myxococcota_A > Polyangia > Polyangiales > Polyangiaceae > DATDJP01. The sequence goes on along the minus strand of DATHEN010000057.1, from coordinate 2,029 downwards.
AAGCATTGAACAGCCGATTGACGAGCTGGCACGCGCGATCGGCCGCATTCGAGGAATCGAAGCGGAAGCGCGTGCGTCGCGGTAGAGGCGCCTCTTCTCCGCGCTCGGCGAAGCCGCGAAGCTCGTCCATATTTCGGTAGAGAACCAGCTTGAGCTCGTCGACCACGGCGGCCGCCTCGGCGCAAATCTGTTGCACCCCGGGATCTGCGGCCACCTTCGCCTGATCCCCTGCAGCGATGCGCTGGGCAGCCGCCGTGACGAACGTCTCGAGCGCTCCTTCGGCGACGCCGATCGCCGTGCTCGATACCGAACGTACGAAAATTTGTCCGAAAGGAAGCCGAAACAGCGCGCTCTCGTTGATGGCGTTGCCCGGGCTCTTGCAACGAAAGCCGTCGATCAGCTTGTGCGTGCGGTGCTCCGGCACGAACGCACCTTCCACCACGATGTCCTTGCTACCCGTGGCCTTGAGCCCCATGACGTGCCAGTTGTCGTCGATGCGATAGTCGCTGCGCGGCAGCAGGAATGTGCGCATGTCGGGCGGGCTGCCTTCTGAAACCGGCGCGAAGCCGCCCAAGAAGGCCCAGCGCGCGTGATCGCAGCCGCTCGAAAACGACCAGCGACCGCTCACCTTGTAGCCGCCTTCGGCTTTCTCGATCTTGCCCGTAGGCGCATACGACGACGAAATCAGGGTGCTCGAGTCTTCGGCCCAGACGTCCTTCTGGGCCGCTTCGGCGAACAGCGCGAGCTGCCAGGCGTGCACGCCAATCACGCCCAGCACCCACGCGCTCGAGGGGCAGCCCTTGGCGATGGTCATCTGAACGTCGAAGAAGGTCTTCGGATCGACCTCGAAGCCGCCCCAACGCTCGGGCTGAAGCATGCGGAAGAACCCTGCCTCACGGAAGTCGGCAATCGTTTCGTCCGGTACACGACGAAGCTCGTCCGCGCGCGGCCAACGTTCCTGCAGTGTGGGGATCAGCGCACGAGCGCGCGCGACGAGTTCTTCGTGAGTAGCCCGAGGTGTTCGTGTCACGGGCAAGCTCCAGGTCAGGCCCGCGCAGGGAAACGCACGGGCACGGTTTTGTAGCCGTTGATGAAGTTCGAGCGCAGCCGCCGTACTTCGCCGTTGAGCTCGACGCCGGGATGGCGCTTCAGGAGCTCCTCGAAGAAGATGCGCAGCTCGAGGCGTGCGAGGCTCGCCCCCAGGCAGAAGTGCTCCCCGATACCGAACGACAAGTGATCGTTCGGCGTGCGAGCGACGTCGAAGACGTCCCCATTCGGAAACACTTCTTCGTCCCGATTGGCGGAGGGGTAGAACATCACGACTTTGTCGCCATCGCGAATCGTCTGGCCGCGCAGCTCCACGTCGCGCATGGCCGTTCTGCGGAAATGCATCACGGGGGTCACCCAGCGCAACAGCTCCTCGATGGCGCTCGGCAAGAGCGCTGGGTCGTCGATCAGGCGCTGCTTCTGGTCCGGGTGCTCCAGCAGCGTGAGCAAGCCGCCCGAGATGGCGTTGCGCGTGGTTTCGTTGCCGGCCACGGCCATCATCAGGAAGAACGCGTCGAACTCCATCTCCGTGAGCACGTCGCCTTCCACCTCGCTCTTGACGAGCAGGCTCACCAGGTCTTCGCCGGGCGAACGCTGGCGCTCCACGGCGAGCTCGTTCGCGTACCCCCACATCTCGGTGGCGGCCAGCGTGCCGTCTTCCAGTGAAGTCTGGAATTCGGGATCGTCGAAGCCGATCAGACGATTCGACCAATCGAACACCTTGTGCCGATCGGACTGTGGGATACCCATCAGATCGGCGATCACGATCAGTGGCAGCTCGCCCGCGCACTGCCGCACGAAGTCGCACTCGCCGGTCTCGCCGGCCGTCTCGATGATCCGGATCGCCGCCTCGCGTATGAACGGCTCGAGCCGCGCCGTCATGCGCGGAGTGAAGCCGCGCGAGACGAGCCGGCGGAACTTGCCGTGCTGCGGCGGATCCATGTTGACCATCAAGAGTTGGATGGTCGACAAATTCTCTGGC
>DATHEN010000056.1:0-6786 GCA_035318565.1 Polyangiaceae bacterium | reverse complement strand
CGACGCCCTGGCTCCTTCCGGGTCGCGATACCGTCCAGACCGGCCGCGATCACACCGGCTTGCAGGAGGTACGGATTGGCCGAGCCGTCCGGCAGGCGCAGCTCGAACCGATCGACGTCGGGGATGCGGATCATGTGCGTGCGGTTGTTGCCGCTGTAGCTGATGGTGTTCGGTGACCAGGTTGCGCCGGAGCTGGTCGGCACGCCGTTGATCCGCTTGTAGGAGTTGACCGTGGGGTTCGTGAGCGCGCACAACGCTTCTGCGTGGTGCAGCACGCCGCCGATGAACTGATACGCGCTCGGCGAGAGACCGAGCTCACCGCCGGCGTCGCGGAATAGATTCTGATCACCCGCCGCATCCCACACGGAGACGTGCACGTGGCAGCCGTTGCCCGAGAGCCTGGCGAACGGCTTCGGCATGAACGTGGCGCGCAAACCCTGACTCTCCGCGAGCGTCTTGACCATGTACTTGAAGAACGCATGCCGATCTGCCGTGACCATCGCATCACTGTAGGTCCAGTTCATCTCGAACTGGCCGTTGGCGTCTTCATGATCGTTCTGGTACGGCGCCCAACCCAGCGCCAGCATGTTGTCGCAGATCTTCGAGATGAGATCGTAACGTCTCATCAGCGATTGCTGGTCGTAACACGGCTTGCTCTGCTGATCGCGCGGGTCGGACGTGGCCTCGCCGTCCGCCGTGAGCAAAAAGAATTCACACTCCACCCCCGTGCGAATCACGAGGCCGCGCTCCTTGGCGCGTCGAATCTGCCGCTCGAGCACCCAGCGCGGCGCTTGCTCCACGGGCTTGCCGTTCAGCGTGAGGTGACTCGCTACCCAGGCCACCTCGGGCTGCCAGGGTAACGGGGTCAAGCTGTCGGGATCTAGCATCGCCAGGACATCGGCGTCGGCCGGCGTCATGTCGAGCCACGCGGCGAAACCAGCGAACCCCGCGCCCTCCGTGGCGATGCGATCGATGGCCGCCGCGGGGACCAACTTCGCCCGCTGTACACCGCGCAGGTCGGTGAACGACACCATGAAGTACTTGATGCCGCGCTGCTGAGCGATCGTCGATAACGTGGTCACATCGATTGTCCTTTGCTGTACGTACGCGAGGTCTCCCGCATCGGCTGTGTTCAGGAGACCTGCCCGGCTCGTGGTCTCGCCCAGAGATCCCTCAAAAAAGCCACGTGAAAGCCCAGGTACCCGCGTCTTTCGACGTGCGCGAGCTCCGGCCCCATGCGCTCGTGCGCCGCTCGTAGCGCGAAGAACGGCAAGGCCGGATAGTGGTGGTGCTCGGCGTGGTACGGCATGTCCCACATCAGCAGGCGCACCGGCAAAACGGTGTGTGTGGTGCGCGTGTTCGAAAGGGGATCTTCTCCGCTCGTGCAGCCGGTGTGCTCCGCAAGCAAGATGGCGCGCAAAAGCGGTTGCGCCAGGGCCACGGGCAATAGCCAGAACGTCACGAACCAGGGCTCTCGGAGCGCGATCGACGCGGCGATCGCCAGCCCATACACGCTCAGCTGCAGGCGCACGGATCGCACCACTTCGGAGCGGTTCTGCTCACTCAAGAACGGAAACGATTCGACGCGTCCGGCAGCGATGGCAAAGTGCGTCTTCAGCTTGCCGATCCACCAAGGCGCGCCGCTCATCTCCAGGAGATAAGACGAGAAGCGGGTCGGCTTCTTGTCGTCGAGCTCCGGGTCCTTGCCGGGGATCTGGGTGAAGCGGTGATGCCAGCCGTGGTAGTAGCGATAAAACGTACTGTTGTAGAACGAGAGCAACCCGGCGAACCACCCCACGCTGTCGTTCAGCCAGCGCGACTCGAATGCCGTCCGATGTATCGACTCGTGCATGGCCGCGAACATCGTGACGAGCGTGAAGCCGAACGCCACGGCGAGCAGCAGCGTGAGCCACACGGGCGCTCCGCGCTGGATGCTCACGGCGTACAGCCAAGCGCCGGCTGCGATCGCCGTCAGGTGGATGGCCAGCCGGAGCACACCTTTGGCGTCCGAACGCTCGCGCAGCTCCTTGAGCTGCTCCGGAGAGAACAACATCCGCTTGCCAGACCGTGCGCGCGCGTGCATGCCTCGCCTCGATTACGACGAGACACGTAACGGCAACTTGTCGCGCTGGGAGAAGAATTCGGCCCCGGCGGTCACATCCGAGAAACGCAGCGGAAATGTAGCGAATTCCGGGCCGCCCTGCGTGAGCGGTAGGGTGGCGCCCGCCCCGATGACCCCCGTTCGTCATTTCGATCTCGGCGATGTTCCGCTTCAGACGGGACAGCTGCTGCGGCAAGCGCGGCTCGCGTACGTCACGTTCGGCGAGCTCAATCGTGCACGGGACAACGCCGTGCTGTTCCCCACGTACTACTCCGGCACGCACGCCGACAACGCGCGCTCGATCGGCAAAGGGCGCGCGCTCGATCCCGAGCGTCATTTCATCGTGGTGCCGAACTTGTTCGGCAACGGAGTGTCGTCATCGCCCAGCAATCATCTCCTGCAAGCAGGCGCAGAGTTTCCCTCGATCACGCTGTTCGACGTGGCACACTGTCACAAGCGCCTGCTGAACGAGGTCCTCGGGGTGGAACGTCTGGCGCTGGCCGTCGGCTGGTCGATGGGCGCCCAGCAGGCGTATCACTTCGCCGCCTTGTTTCCGGATGACGTGCGGCGGCTGCTCGCCATTTGTGGCTCGGCCAAGACAGCACCCCACAACTGGGTCTTCCTCGAGGGCGTCAAAGCCGCGCTACTCGCGGACGCGGATTTCAACGACGGCCGCTATGCACGCCCGCCCCGACGAGGTCTTCGCGCGTTCGGACGCGTCTACGCCGGTTGGGCATACAGTCAGACGTTCTTCAGAGCCGGGCTCTATCGTGAGCTCGGCTACGCTTCGCCTGCGGCGCTGCTCGAGGGCTGGGCGGCAGAGCACGAGGCCTGGGATGCCAACGACTTGCTCGCCATGCTCGACACCTGGCAGCGAGCGGACATCAGCAACAACGCGCTCTACGCGGGCAATCTCGAGCGCGCGCTCCACGCGATTCGCGCGCGCTGCATCGTCATGCCCGTGCGCTCGGATCTGTACTTTCCTCCGGAGGACAGCGCGCTCGAAGTCGCCTCGCTCCGCCGGGCGGAGCTTCGTGTGATCGAGTCCGAGTGGGGCCATATCGCCGGCGGTCCGGATCGCAACGCCGTGGCAACAGCGCATATAGAGCGTGCTTTGAGCGAGCTCTTGCACGACCCCCGCTGAAGTTCCCCTGTTCAGTTGCGCGAGCGCGTATCTGCTGCAATCGTTGAGCCGCGTGATACGGACCATTCTGGCCATGGCTGGCATGGCATTGCTGATGACCTATGCCAGCGAGAGTCCCGCCCGCAGGCGGCGGACGAACCCACTCGTGGTCTTTCCTTCGCATCCGGAGCGCTTGCGCGCCGTTCGCTACGCGCAGATGGAACGCGAACGCTGCGAGCACGAGCTTCTGTTTCGGGGTGTGAGCTTCGGCGCTGCCCCGGAGACTCGCGGGGTCGAAGCTCCCGTCGTATTGACCGGGCCGCTGCGCGGGGTGCGTTTCGTACGGGCATTTGGAGCGGAACGAGCGCCCTCGCTGGTCATGGACTGCCGCCTGGCGGTCGCGCTGGACGACCTCGCCATCGTCGCGGGCGATCGCGGCATCGTCGAAGTGCGTTACAGCAGCGTGCACCGGCCGCGCAAGCGCGGTCGCGTGAGCGGCCACTCCGCCGGCGTCGCGATCGACGTCAACGAATTCGTCAGGAAAGATGGCGAGGTCTTGAACGTGCTCGACGACTTCGAGGGCGCTAGCATCGGTTCACGAACCTGCGGCGACGGCGCGCCGCAGCCCAAATCGGCGAAGGCGATCGAGCTCCGAGCGCTGGTATGCGCCATCGACGAGTCGAGCTCCTTCAACCTGGTTTTGACCCCACACTACGACCGCCGGCACAAAAACCACCTTCACTTGGAGGTGAGGCGCGGCATCGAGTGGTTTTTGACCCAGTAGCCGCGCTCAGGATGGCTGCGACGCTGCCGCTTCGGAACGGAGCGGCCGGCCAATGAGCTTTGCCAGCGTGCTGCGGTCGGCCGGCTTGACCAGGTGATCGTCGAAGCCCGCTTCTTGCGCGCTGTCGTCCTCCTCGTTGCGATTCCAGCCCGTCAGAGCCACGATGACGATGTCCTCGCCCCAAGGCTCGGCGCGCATGCGGCGACACGTGTCGTAACCGTTCAACTTGGGCATGCCGAGATCGAGCAACACTATCTCGGGTCTGTAGTTCGGCGCGACGTCCAGTGCTTCGAACCCGCTGTGCGCGATGCGCGTCTCGCAGTTCATCACCTTCAGGAGTAACGCCAAGCTGGTCGCGGCATCTTCGTTGTCGTCCACCACCAGGATGCGGCGCGGAGCCAGCACATCCGACCGCTGCGCCGGCGGCTGCGGCGCGGGTTCCACGGCAGCTGCGCGCAACAGGGGCAAGCGCACCACGAACTCACTCCCCTGGCCGGACCCAGCGCTGCGGGCCTCGACCGTTCCACCGTGCAGCTCGATCAGGCCGCGCACCAGCGACAATCCCACTCCCAGCCCGCCGCGCGCTTTTTCGAGCGACCGATCGACTTGCGTGAAGATCTCGAACACACGCTGCAGCATCTCGGGCGGGATGCCGAGACCCGCGTCCCGCACACGCACGACGACCGACTCGCCCTGCCGTTCCGCGCGCAGGCTGATAGGGGCGCCTTCGGGGCTGTATTTGGCCGCGTTGTTCAGCAGATTCGAAAACACTTGCGAGAGACGCGTGGCATCGCCATTCAGCAGGATTGGCTCGGGCGGCAGCTCCACGCTGAGCTCGTTGGCGCTGGCATCGATGACCGGCTGGCTGGTCTCCACGGCTTGCTGCAACACGTCGGCCAGCACGAGCCGTTCACGGCGCAGCTCGACTTTGCCGCTGTTGATGCGGCCGACGTCCAGCAAGTCGTCGGTGAGGCGGATCAGCTGCCGGAGCTGTCGGTCCATCATGGCGAGCGCATGCCGGACGGCTTCCGTGTCGCCCGCACCGAGCTTGAGCAACTCCAAACCGTTGGAGAGCGGCGCCAGTGGATTTCTGAGCTCGTGCGCGAGGATCGCCAGGAACTCGTCCTTCGCGCGGTTCGCTTGCTTCAGGCTCTCTTCGGCGCACTTGCGGTCGGTGATGTCGATGTTCATGCCGACCCAGCAGCGAACCTTGCCTTCCTCGTCCAAGAGCGGAACGGCGCGCAAGTTCGTCCAGCGCCATTGACCTTCATGCGTACGTATTCGGTACTCCGAGTTCATCGGCTTCAAGGTCTTGAGTCCTTCGCGAAAGGAGCGGAGCGCATACACCCGATCCTCGGGGTGAACCATCTCGACCCAGCCTTCGCGCCGCGCGCTTTCGGCGCCCTGGCCACTGAACGCGCTCCAGCTCACGGTATCCTTGACCGGCTCGCCCACAGCGTCCGCCTCCCAAACGAACTGCGCCCACGGCTCGACCAGCGAGCGAAAGCGCTCCTCGCTCTCGCGTAACGCGGACTCGGCACGCACGCGTTCGAGCGCCGACCAGGTGCGATCCGCGACGTCGCGCAGCAGCCGCCGTTCTTCTTCGGGCCACTCCCGGGGTTCCGGATGTATCGCGTACAGGTACGCGACGAAACGCCCCCCCTTCATGAGCGGGACCGCCCCTCCGGATCGCGCTTTCAAGGCGTGCCTCGCCGGCGAACCCCCGGCAGGGGCGCGCGGATCGGCCAGCACGTCCTCGGTGAATATCTCGTGTCCGGCACGCAGGGCGACTGCGAAGCCCGCGCCATGATCCGAGATGCGATGCCTGTCCTTCGGGCTCGGCATGCTTCCGTCGTTGTATTCACCTCCCATCATGACGTTATCGCCATCCGACTCCACCTCCGAGTAACCGACCGCTGCCACACCTAGCTGGCGGCCCAAGAGTTCGGCCGCGGTGGTCATGATGCGCGCCGGCTCGTCGAACTCACGAAGCGCGTCACCGAGCTCGAGCAGGAACGACTGGCGCGCCTCATTCACGCGCAGCGCTCTCTCCGCCTGTTTGCGCTGGGTGACGTCGAGGATGAACTCCACGCCCTGATTTTTGCGCAGCAGCTTGGCCGCAAAGAGCCCCCACCAGCGCGAACCGTCTTTGCGAATGTATTGCTTCTCGTATGGCGTAGTCTCGCCGCGAGACAGCAGCTCCTGGATGGCGTGATTGGACGACGCCATGAACTCGGGCGGCGTCATCAGATTCCAACGCACACGTCCGTGCGCGACGTCTTCGTGACTATAGCCGCTCATGCGAACGAATGCTTCGTTCACCTCCGTGATGGTGCCGTCCGCGCCGAAGAAAATCACGCCGACCGTATCGATGGACATGGCGCGACGCAGGCGCTCCTCGCTCGCGCACAAAAGCTCGGTCGCGCGCTTGCGCTCGATCAAATCCGCCGCTTGGCGGGCGAGCAGATCGAGAAAACGAAGCTCGCGCTCGGTCGGCACACCATGCTCGCGCCAATGAGTGGACAGCATTCCAATCGCCTTGCCCGTGCGCGCGATCAGCGGGGTGGCCTGCGCCGAACGATAGCCGGCGACCCTGCTCATCCAGGCGGAAGAGCTCGACTCCGGCTCCTCCGTGCCGTCGAAATGAGCGACGGTGCGCTCACCGGTTTCGATCGCCATACCCCAGGGGGTGTGGGCGCTGGCGTCGACCCGATCGAAACGCCGAGCCGTCGCGCGATCGAAGCCGTGCGAGGCGAGCACGACCAGCTCGCGGGTTTC
>DATHEN010000055.1:0-9781 GCA_035318565.1 Polyangiaceae bacterium | reverse complement strand
TTCTCCTCACTCTCGAGGCCCAGGTAATTGGCGCGCGCTCCAGTGGCGATGATCAACGTCTGCGCGAGGTGGAGCACATTTTCGTCTTCACCGACCCAAACTTTGAACGGCCGCGACGAGAGGTCCACCTTCTGTACGTCGGCGGTGATGATCTCCGTGCCCTGGTGTTCGGCCTGTTGCCGAAACGCGAGCATCATGTCTTGCCCTGTCACGCCCTTGGGAAAGCCGGGATAGTTCTCGACGTCCGTCGTGAACATCAGCTGGCCGCCCGGGATCAGGCCGCCTGCGTTGAACCCCTCGACCAACAGGGGTTTGAGATTCGCACGCGCGGCGTAAATGGCGGCGGTAAGCCCTGCCGGACCGGAGCCGATGATGAGGACTCTGTGCAACCTGGGATCGCTCATGGTTTCGCTCTAGCAAAGGACATGTAGGGCCCCAAGTGTGGAACGGAAACCAGGCAAACGTGCCCGCGAATGTAAACGTGCCCGTGCCCGTGCCCGTGCCCGTGCCCGTGCCCGTGCCCGTGCCCGAACCGCCCCGTGGACGCTCATTCCTTGATGGGGCTGGCTTTTAGTGCGGCTTTGCCGTCCTTGACGTACACGCTGAACTTCACCTGCTTGGCGCCATGTCGCTTGATCAACGCTTCGCGGTTCTTCCGCAGCGTTTGCTCGAATTTTTCGAAGGTGAAGCCGTCGATGTTTTCGTCGCACTGGCGTTTGGTGGCGACGAACTCCTCGAACACTTGACGCCACTCCAGCTGTTCCCCCGACGCTGCCGGAGAGTTGGCCGATGTCACGACGCTCGAGTCGCTCGCCGCGCGGCGCGGCGGGGGAGGCGGCGCTGGACCCGCCGGCCCGCGGACAGATCCCGTCGCGGTGCTGGTGACCGGCTCGGGGAACGGGACGGCGCGCCCGGCGCCCGGCGTGGGGAGCGTTGGTCCCGGCCCGCTCGCTGGCATGGGAACGCGGCCGGTACCCGGGGGCGGTGTGACCGCTCCGGCTTCACCGGGAAAAGTGAAGGCGCTCATCTGCGGTTGATCCGGCAGATCGCCGAGCACCTGGGACAGGTCCGCGGCGCGGCGCGGCACGCCGCCCTTCGCGGCGACCTTCTCGATGCCGTCGTTCAGGTCAGCAGCAATCTTGCGGTACGCACCGCGGAAGCGACTCGGCTGGAGCTGATCGGTCTCTCCCTTGGCGAGCCGCTGTGCCTCGTTGCGGAACAGATGCAGGGGGCGCGTGTGCTCGAGCAAACTGAGCACGATGCCGACCGCGGCTAGACCGAGCGCCACCAGGAGCGCCAGGAGGACGTTGGCCTGGGCTTTGTCTTTGTCGTCGGCCTTGTCGAGAAAGCCGAGCGGTCCGCTGACTCGCGCCGGAATTCTCGCCACCGCGTAGCCCGCCCCGAGATCCCAGGCTTCACCGGGTAGCCGAGAGTACTGGACGCCGAGAAACGGCCCGAGTGTGCGCATCTGACTGCGCCCGCTCTCCAGGTACTCCTTGTCGCTCTGCAAGCTGGACAGATCCGCGACGATCTGGTCGAGCTGGCTCTTGTCGAAGCCTTCGGGTGCACCCGATGCGACGCGCTGCCCTGCCGAGTAGAACGCGATCGCGGCGCCGGTGCGTTGTGAGAGCTCCCGCGCAAAGCGGTCGTCGATGATGCGCGCGCCGATGACGGCGCCGGCCGGCAGTTGTCCGAGGTCGTATTCGACCGGACGCGCGACCACGCGATACACGCGGTCCAGAACCAGGGTGTCGTCGCGGATGTAGCCGTGCAGCGCGTCGGCCACGACGGGGTAGCCGCCCAGCTCGAAATCTTGCATGCCGCTGGCTTGCTCGTAGCCGAGATGCGCGACCACTCGGCCGTGTTGATCGACCGCGAACACCGCGTCGAAGGAGGCTTCCGGCGGAATGCGCCCGGCGATTTGCCGGAGCGCCGTCGTGACACGATCGCGTGCCTTGTCCGGGACTCGGCTCTCCGACTCGCTCGAGTCCAGCAAGAGCTTGGCGATCTCTTGGTTCAGGGCGAACTGAATCAGCTGCGCCGAACGCTGGCGCGCGTCGTCGCGCAAGTACCAGGACACGACCTGGCTGTCCGAGGACAACGCTTCGCCCATGAAGCGCGCGCCGCTCCGGTTGTACATACTCACCGCGAGCGAGAGCACGAATACGGAAGCGCCGATCACCAGTGCCAGCAAGACGGACCAGAAGCGCGATAGCAGCATCTATTCGCTCTTCTTCTGATTGGCGATATCGTCGCCGTCGGAGGTTCGCTTGGTTTGTTCAGCGACGCGGATGGGATCTTTGGAAACGTCGAGATCCTTGCCCTGCAAACTCACGGCGCGTTCCTTGCCGACCTTCTTGCCCGCGAAATAGGCCACTACGGTGTATTCTCCGGCTGCCGGTGGGCTGAGCACGAACTCGCCCTTGAGCGATGGATACGCAATCGCGGCGACGTGCGGCTCGCCGACGACCCACATGCGCAAGCTCGGCGCGAGCTCGTCACGGATCTCGAACGTGCCTTCTGCCGGCACGGTCCACTCGCGCAGCCCTCCGCGCATGGTATCCGCAGCCGCAAACGACTTGATGCCGACGCCGTACAGGCGGTGCTTGAACGGGTCGGTGTTCTGGAAGCTCAGCTGCGTGCCGGGAGGCACCACGATCGTCACCGGGGTGGTGCGGCCGCCGCCGACCCGGATCAGGATCGGCGGCGGAGCCTTCTGCTTTGCCGTGGCAATGGCCGCGATGCACAGCTCCTTCGGAATGTGAGGGAACAGATGCCGGAACTCGCCTCGCACGGTGGGTACCGGTTCCCGAAACGAAAATCCGTGACGCTTGGGACTGCGCGCGTCCGCCCAGACTGGATTGGTGAGCAGGCGCCAGTTCTCGACGCGCCCGCGTACCTTCGCGGCGTTTGCAATCGGAAGGGAGGTGAGGTTCACGACTGCGAGCGCGCACGCTGCCAGAGCCCAGCGAGTCCCCCGAGCTCCCCACGGATCGCGAACGGCCCGAGCTAGCCGGCGTGCCGGCAACTGCGCGCGATATCTCATTGTAAACGGGAACGGTAGCCGACCGAGCCCGTCACGGGAAGACCCCGTCATGGCCCAGGAATTCGGCGCGCTAGTGTGCTGTCCCATAAGTCGCAACGACTTATGGGACTCCTGGCTTCGCCAGGCCGCTGCTACGCAGCGAGCACGCTAGCCTTTGGTCCATCGGGAGCACAGCTCCCGCCCCGCTCGAATGAATCGAGCTGGGCCCCACCCTCAGGTTTCGGGGCCCCGACCCCGAAACGCACAAGAGTGCTGTCCCATAAGTCGTAACGACTTATGGGACTCCTGGCTTCGCCAGGCCGCTGCTACGCAGCGAGCACGCTAGCCTTTGGTCCATCGGGAGCACAGCTCCCGCTCCAATGAAGTGAATTCATTGGAGCCTCACCCTCAGGTTTCGGGGCACCCTACCCCGAAACGATTCTTACTTCTGAAACTCCTGGCTTCGCCAGGCCGCTGCTACGCAGCGAGCACGCTAGCCTTTGGTCCATCGGGAGCACAGCTCCCGCCCCGCTCGAATGTATCGAGCTGGGCCCACCCTCAGATTTCGGGGCCCCGACGGCCCCGACCCCGAAACGCACTAGCCCCGCCGCGCGTGCCCGCCCACCTCCTCCCGCACAAAAGGCGAACGGGCCAACGTCATCCGTTGGCCCGTTCATGGGCTCCTTACCACGTGAGTCGTGAGGTGATGCGTAGCAAGAACCCCTAGCTTCGCTAGGTGGAGGACTCACCACGGCGTCCGGCTTCCCGGTGAAGGTTTCCGGGCCTAGCTCTCAGCCGTCGATTTGTCTTCCTGGTTCAAATGCTTGTAAGGGATTCGTTACTAGCGCCTCTCGAACTCCGCAGAGGGAGCCATGCTCAGAGTATTTGGCGAAAACCGAAGACGTCAACCGCGACGGACGGAAAATCTGCGCGCGCGCACAAGCGTGCGAAGGACGCGCGCTTGCGCGTTCGCGCGCGCTTCGAAAACGCGTGACTCTGCCGCTCTTGACACGAAGCCCCCACGCTGGATCGCTTCCCCCGCCGGGCGGTTCTACAACCCGAACACCAGCCCGAGCGAGGGCTCTACGACGGCGCCCGAAGTCGGCAGCATGAACATGCCGTTGAGGCTCAACTGCACGCCGAAGCCGCCCGTCAGCGCGTAAACCGCGCCCACACCGAACGTGACGAAGCCCTGACCGAGCTTCTTGTAAGCATGCAGCTCCTGGGTGGGGTGCTGTTCGTTCGGTGCTCCGGCAGCGCAGGCGGCCTGCTCCACTTCGCTGCTCGGCGCGCCGGTGTCCGCGATGATCGAGCAATCCACCAAGGTGACGGGCATCTTGGCGTCCACCTGCGCCATGCCTCCACCGATGTGAACGGAGGGCCGCAAGCCGCGTTTCGAGAGCGAGTTCTTGAGTGGGAAGAACGTACCGCGCACCTCGAAATGCGCGGGTAGAAATTTGGTGCCCTGGGCCGCGGGTGGGCCGCCGCCGATCGCGTAGCCGCCGCGCGCGCCGAGCGTGAACTGCGGGCTGAACGCGCGATCATACGAGACGAGAAAGCGCGTCGTGGCGAGCACGAACCCGCTCTCGATGTTGTTGGCGCGGTTCGGTTGCGGGACGCCGCCGTAAAGTTTTTCCTGGCTGCGGTAGTAACAGGCGAAGCCGTTGTCGGCTTGGCTGGCCGGGGAGCAGACGTCGCTGCCGCCCACGAACGCCCAATCCTGACCCACGTGGAGGCCGAGCCAGTTGCGTTTGAAAGGCTGTGTGCCGGCGCGCGCTTCGCATGTTCCGCTGACGCAGGTGCCTTCGCCGCAGTCCTGATCGCTTTCGCAGCCGCCCGTGCCGGGATCTCCACCGCCCCCGGAGTCCTTGCAGCCCGGGAAATCGGGCGGGCATTCTTCGCTCTCTGCGCAGCGCTCCGGCGCGTCCTGGTTGGGGAAGGCCGGCGGAGCTTCGCCGCTTTCGGTCGCCACTGTGAACTCTATGGGGGCTTCTCGAGAGCCCCACTGCGCGACGGTCTTTCCGGCAGCGCTGCGCGCCCGCACGTACACGCGCAGCGTGCCCGGGCTCTGAGTGGCCGAGCAGGGCACTTGAGCTTGATGAAACCCGTCGCGCTTGCTCATGGTGAGCCGCTTCCAATCGCCGGCTGATCCGGCGAAGTAAAGCTGCAGCTTGTCCGCTTCGCCCTCGAACGCGCAAGACACGGGCAGGGGGTAACGGGTGGCCAGATCGCGCGCGGTCGGGCTGCACTTCAAATCGCCGCCGCCGGCCGCTGGAGGTGGAGGTCCGGGCGGCGGCCCGCCGGTCGTGACTTCCTTGCCAGCGGGCGTGCGTGTCGTGCGTCCGCCGGCTGCTTCGAAGGCGCGCGCCGTTTTGGATGTGGCGAGCTCGGCGTCGAGCTTGACGGCCGGGTCGAGAGCCACGGCTTGTGCGAACGCTTCCTGAGCGCCGGGGATGTCGTTCTTGCCGCTGCCGCGCACGATGCCCAGGTACATCCACGCACGAGCCAGAACGGGCGCGCTGCACTTGTCGTCGCAGGCGTTGATCGTCCCGATCAGGATGCCCTCGGCCTTGTCGAAGTTGGTGGCCAGGTACTGCTGGTTGATCGCTTCGTCGATCTTCTTGTTGGCAGCGCGGTCACGCGGGCCTTGTGCGGCCGCGGAGGTCGCACACAACAGCGCTGCGCAAGCAAAGAGCAGCCCGAAAGACAGGCTCCTGACCCCGTATGCGGTTCGTGATCTGCTCGTGCCCAAAACTGCTTTTAGTCGTTAAGGATTTTGAGTCTTGGGGCAGCCTTCCTTGGTGCCCTCCGTGCGAATGAATTGCACGCGGCGATTCAACGCCCGATTCTGAGCAGTCGTATTCGGGACGAGCGGCCTATCGAAGCCGTAACCGTGGGACGTCAAGCGAGCCGGCGTGACGCCTTGCCCGGCGAGGTACTTCACGACCGATGCGGCACGCCGCTCACTCAGGCTCTGATTGTAGCGAGCCGAGCCTTTGTTGTCCGTGTGACCTTGCACCTCGATCTTGATCTCCGGATTTTTGGAAAGGACGGACGCGACTGCGTTCAGCACCGGAAAACTTTCCGGTCGAATCTTGTCTTTGTCGAACTCGAAGTGGATCTGCTGCGTGATCTTCACTTCACAATCGGTGACGAGGGCCAGCGCAGGTTGGGTCGGACAACCCAGCGGGGGCTGTGTGGTCGAGCCCATCTCGTTCGGGCACTGATCGGTTACGTCGGGAACCGTGTCTTTGTCGTTGTCGGGTTCTGGGCAGCCGTCGTCATCCTGATAGCCGTCTGGATCTTCGGGCTCGTTGGGGCATTTGTCTGCCGTGTCCAGCAAGCCGTCGAGATCGTTGTCTAGCTCCGGACAGCCATCGGCATCCAAGTAGCTGTCTTTGTCCTCTGGATCCAGGACACAGGCGTCGATGCTATCGACGACGTTGTCCCCATCCGTATCCGGATCATCCGGACAGCCGTCTTCATCCTTGAAGCCTTGATAATTTTCCGG
Source organism: Polyangiaceae bacterium (assembly GCA_035318565.1). Lineage (GTDB taxonomy): Bacteria > Myxococcota_A > Polyangia > Polyangiales > Polyangiaceae > DATDJP01. The sequence continues at coordinate 3,245 of DATHEN010000055.1, read as the reverse complement.
TTCGTCCGGGCAGCTGTCCTGCGGGTCGAGGTAGCCGTCGCCGTCGCGATCGCCGGGCTTGGGACCGATTTCCACGAAGCCGCGCTCGGCGCAGTACTGTGGAGGTGAGAGAAAATTCGCTGCGTGCGCATTGGGTTCGGCGACCCAGACGTGATGCTTGGCCTTCGACACGAAGCCTTGCTCGAGCTCGATGCGCGCGAACTTCAAGTGGCTCTGCGCCTCGGCGAGCTCGCGGGGTGCGCAGTGCACTGCGCCGTTTCGTTCGGCCTGTTCGGTGAGTTTCTCGAGCCCGGCGATTTTGCCGCGCAGCTGCGGGCCCTGGGTACACGCCGGCAGTGGCAGCAACAGCGCGACGCTCGCGAGCACCAGTAGTGCGACGAGGCGCTTCACCGGCCGGCCCCACGGTGCGCATCGCGGGCAAGGCGAATCGCTTTCTCGGCGTAAGTCTCGCTGATCTCGGCGAGGTCCGCTGCGTCGCTGTAGTCTGCGTCAGCGGCTTCTTGCTGCGCTTTGAGCAAATGTTCTTTGGCGAAGTAGTACTCGTAGGGAGCAAACTTCTCCGCTTCCAATTCCCGGGCCTCCTCGAGCTTGCTCGACGCCGCGTTCGCTTGGATTGCGTACAGTGTGTTGCCGCAGCCGCTCGCGCTCAGAAGCAGCAGCAGGGCAACAGAACGACCCCACGCATGGGTACTATCGCCAGGGACTTTCACTTTTTGACCTTGGCTTTTGGACGCTAGCAACGCGGCACCAAGCCCGTCAACCTCGGCCAGGGGCCGGCCTTCGACTCAGCGCTTGGCGCGGCAGGTCAAATGCGGCGGTACAGGCCGACGACTTTGCCGAGCAGCATCGTCGAACGGAAATCCGTGGCGCGCACCAGGATTGGCGCCATTTGCGCGTTTGCCGGCTGAAAACGTACGTAGTCACGCTCGGGGTAGTAGTACTTGACCGTGGCTTCGTCGCCGATCAGTGCGACCACGATGTCTCCGCGGTCTGCGTTGGCCTGCTTGCGCACGAAAATATAGTCGCCGCTCAGAATACCGGCCTCAATCATCGAGTCCCCGGTCACGCGTAGTCCGAACACCTCACGGCCGCCGCGCACGAGCATGCGGTCGACGCGCACGGTATCGACGATGTTTTCTTCCGCCAGCATGGGCAATCCGGCGGCTACACGCCCGAGCACCGGGATTTCCAGAATGTCGTCTTCCTCACCGCTGCGGTCTTTGACCTGCGAGGCGTCTTCGACCAGCTTGAGGGCGCGGCTCTTCATGTCTTCCCGGCGCAGGTAGCCTTTGCGCTCGAGGGCACGCAGGTGGTCGTTTACTCCGTTCGTGGAGCGAATGCCCATGTGCTCGCCGATTTCCCGCAGGGTGGGGGGGTAACCGCGCTCTTCGATGGAAGAACGGATGAAGTCCAAAGTTTGCTCTTGCCGTTTGGTGAGACCCTGCATGACCCACTTAGGGTACTGAACGGGTGTGAGGACGTCAACTTTGTATCGGGCTGTTCAGCCGAGTAGTGCCGCTACGCCGCCCGAGCCCTTCAAAATTTGCCGCTGATCGACAGGAAGGTGAGCTTGTCCGTGGTCTCTCTGAGCCGCCTGACCAGCATGCGGACGATGCTCCAGAGCACCTCGTAAGCGAGATCTTTGTGCAAAAACAGCAAGTCGTCGAAGCCATCCTTGTGGATGGTCAGCACGCGGCAGCGCTCATGGACGAGCGCATCCGCCGAGCGCGGCGACTCGTCCAGCAAAGCCATCTCACCGAATACCTGGCCCGGCCCCAGCACCGCGAGCGCTTCCTCCCCCATGCCGGGCACCTCGCGGCTGATGCGCACGCGGCCCTCCAGGATCAGGTACAGCTTGTCGCCGACGTCGCCGTGCTGGAAGATTTTGCTGCCGAGCGGGTGAGACTCTTCGCTCGAGACCTTGGCGATCAAGTCGAGTGCTTCCGGCTTCAAGCCGGAGAAAAGCTCGATGTTCGCGAGCTGCTCGACGCGTTCCCTCATGGTGACGTGTGCGTTGTAGCTCGAACGACTAGCGATTGAAACGGACGGTGAAGGGCGGCGTCGTCTTGGTGACGGCATTGCCCGTGGCGTCGAAGCCGGGATTGTAGCGCATGCGGAATGCGCACTGGCGCGCCAGCGCACCGAAGCCGTAACCTGGGTCCTTCACGACTTGCACGCTTTTCGCGCGCCCGTCCGTACTCACGGTCACGACGATGCGCACCACGGCCGAGTTGATCTGTTCCATGTCGGCTTCCGCGGGAAAACCACAGTTCCAATTCGTGCTCTTGGGCAACGCGGAGCGAGACATGTCCTTCGCCGGTGGGCCGTCACCGGTCCCGCCGGGCACGCCCGTGGCAGTGGCCGCTGGGTTTCGCACGGCGGTCTTGGACGTGCCCTTGGTTGCGGTGGTGCCACCGGCGTAACGCTCGCCTTCACCACTGACGAAACCGTCCCCTGTCAGATCGACCGGTTCGTTCGGATCGGGCTCGGCGGTGAGCACCTTGCCGGCTTGCGCGGCGGCCGGCGCCGGACGGACCGCAGATGGCGGCGTGGGGGTCGGTGGGGGCGGCTCGGCCTGAGGTTCGGGTTCGGGTTCGGGTTCCGGCTCCGGTTCCGGCTCGGGCTCCGGCTTGGGAGGCTCGACCTCGATATCGTACGTGGCGCGCAGGCGCTCTTCGAGCTGGCGCTGAACCGACGTGGCGAAGACTCCCACATCGATCAAATTCAGAAAAGCGCGCGCCGTGGCGCCGCCGTGCAGCAGCAGCGCGCCGGCCAAGCCGAACACGAGGCCCTTACGGGTCTCGCGCCGTCCGAGCTCGAGTACCGCGCGAAACGGATCGTGCCAGCGTATGGCCGGACGCGAGCGAGATGAGCTCTGTTGGCTGGGCGCGCGCCGGTACTCGGACGGATCCGGCATGATTCGCTGGGAGTTCGGCACACCGGCCATTGGCGCCTGTCTCTAGGGCTTCCCCGTGTCGACCGGCACCCCTTCGGCCAGCGGTGAGACGGCGAATGCAATTTTGGCGACCCCGGCACGCTTCAGGAGGTCGAGCACGTGGATCACCCGGCCATGCTCCACCTTGCGATCGGCGCGAATGACAGCTCTGAGATCGACGTTCTTGGCTTTGGCGTCCTTTGCCAGACCGGCAATGACGTCGTCATTGGCGACCGGCTTCGAATCCACGAAGGCTTTGCCATCCGTGCTCAGCTCGACGGAAAATACGGTCTGAACGACTTCCCCGCTG
>DATHEN010000054.1:0-5807 GCA_035318565.1 Polyangiaceae bacterium | reverse complement strand
CGCGGTCCGGAAAGCGGCTGTCGTGCTCGCTGACTCGGGCGCACGACCCGCTCTCTGCCAGCTCGATGCGCAGCTCGAGCCGTCCCCAGAGCTCGGGATCGCGCTCGACGGCGTCTGCAAAACAGCGCGCGAGTGCCGGCTGCTCGCTCTCGAGCGTGCTCGTGATCGCCGCGCGAGCGAGCTGTCCCGGGTTTTCGCGTGCAGCCGGCGGCGCTGTCGTGGGGTGCTGTCGTCGCGGCAGCGGCGCATCCCCCGGATAGACCTCGACCTCGAATACGGCGTCCAGGGCGCGTGGCGGTGCCGGCACGAAGCTCAGTCGTTCGAAGCGACGCGCGATACACGATGGGACGTCCGGATCGGTGAGCTCGCTCTCGAGCACACGCGCGCCGCTGACGCGTCCGTTAGGGCTCACTCTCACGCGCACGTGTGTGGCGCCTCCCTTGAGCTCGCGATCGGCGCTCGCGGCCTCTTCGAAGCAGATGCGGAACGGCCAGTAACCGTATTTGCGGGCTTGAGCGAGCACGCCGTCCTGACTGAGCACTTTGCGCGGCTTGCCGGTGCGCCGATCTCGCGGCGTTCGCTCCGGCAAGCGCCGCGGCGGCGCGATCCAGTCGACAATCACCCGAGTGCCCGGATGAAAGCCGGCGCGATTCGCCGGATGCGCCGGATCGGAATTGCCACCGAGGTTCCAGCGCGCGAGCTCCTCTTCGAGACCGGCTGCATACACCTCCCCCGCAGGTAGGAGTCGTTCGTACAGCTTGTAAGGAGGCTCGGTGACCAGCTCGAGCGGCGTCGTCGGCTCGGACTCCCGCGCTGCATCATCCGAAGCGGCGTCTGCGCCGGGGGCTTGTGCGCTGCCGGCGTCAGGCGTCGTGAGCGCTTCGTTATCCGAACTGGCCAGCGCTGGGCCGCGTTTGGCATGCGCGCGGGTCTCTGCGCCGGAGCTGGCCGGCGCTCGCGCGGGCCGCGCACAACTGCCAGCCGCACACAGTACGGCCGCGAGGGCGAGCCGCGCGAGCAAGGGGAGCGGGAGTGCCGCCGTGGGCGAACCGTTCATCGGCAGGACCGGCTATAGTCGAAGGTCGGAGGTAAATCAGCATGAGCGGGGCAAGCGGCGAACCGAGTACGTTCGAGCATGGGGCCGGCTTCACGCCAGGCGAGATCAGCGGCGCGCTCGGGCTCGGGCCCCTGGAGGCGCAGTACGAAGAGCTGTTTGCGGACGCGCTCGCCGACGGCGTGATCACGGCGGATGAGCGCGCCCGTCTGGAAAAGGCGGCCGACAACATGGGTCTCGACCGCCAGCGCCTGCTGCGGCTCGAGCAAGCCATGCTCGCGGCCTACCAGATCCGGCACAAGGTGCGCATCATCGAACACTACGAAGAACCCGCGGCTTCCCTGGCGCCCATCCAGGTGCAAGCGGCGGGGGACGCCGGTCGCGCGCTGCTCTTGAAGCGCATCGAGCAGCTCGAAGGGCGCGTCGCGGAGCTCGAAGGCGAGCTGCGCCGCGCGCAAGCAGCGATCAACGTCGAAGTGGACTTGTCCGACGTGGAGGCGGCGGCTAGCCGTTCGAGCGAGGATCCCGACGAGTGCTGGCGCAGCCTGCGGCGTAACCCCACGCAGCCGGAGCCGCTGCGGGCGCTGTACGCGATCTACTCGGCGCGCGGAGAGCAGGATCGGCGCTGGTGCATCGCGCAGGCGTTGGCCGCGCTCGGGGCGGCCGATGCCGAGCAGAGTGCGTTCTTCGAGGCGCACCGGGTGCGCGCGCTGCTCGCGCCGCGCGCCAGCGTTTCGGCTTCGAGCTTTCACGAGTATCTGTTCCATCCCGAAGAAGAGCTGCTGACGGGGCAGATCTTCGGCGTGATCGCGCCGGCCGTTCTGCTCGGGCGAGTAACGGCTCTGCGCCGCGATCGCCAGCTCCACCAGCCAGCGCCCGACACACGCCAGGATCCGGCAACGTCGACGGTAACCGCGGTGCGCGCGATTGCCTGGGCGGCCGCCATTCTGGGACTGCCACTTCCGCCGGTTTACGTCGATAAGACACGCGACGTGGGCTTCGAGCACATCCCCGGCGTGCCGCCGCTCACGCTGATCGGGCAGCGGGTGTTGTCCCGCCGCTCACCGCTCGAGCACGCGTTCTTGGTGGGTCGTCACCTGTCCTGGTACCGCAGCGAGCATTTCATCAAGACGCTGTTCAGTGCCGTTCCGGACTTGGAAGACTTGTTCCTGGCGGCGCTCACCATCGGCAATCCCGGACTACCGATAGCCGAAGACGTGAAACGGCGCGTCCAGCCGCTGGCCAAGGCCATCGAGCCCGTGTTGCAACCGGGACAGCTCGACACGCTCCGCGGACACTTCCTGCGCTTCGTGGAAGAGGGCGGCCGCACCAATCTTCAGCGCTGGAGCGCCTCGAGCGAAAAGACCGCTTGCCGAGTAGGCCTCTTGCTCTCGGGCGATCTGCTCACCGCACGCGCTCTGCTCGAGCAGGAAGAAGGAGAGCTCGGAGGGCTCATGAAGGACTTGATCGTATTCGTGGCGAGCGAGCGCTACTTCACGTTGCGCAAGCAGCTCGGAGTCACGATCGAGCCGCGCTGACTGGGCGCGGTACTTCGGGCAAGAGCGTGGGGTCGTGCAGCAGTAGCGTCCACAGGCTGCGCGTCGCGGCTGCTACGCCGACCGGCAAGAGCAACACCGCGCAACACGGCACGAGGAACAGGATCGCGAAGGCCGCGCCAAAGCCGAAGCTGAAGAGCTTGTAGCGCGTCACGAGCGCGAGGCGCTCGCGCATGCGCACTCCGCGCAGCGTGAGCGGATAGTCGAACAGGTTCCAGGCGAGCGCGAAGGCCGCCACCAGAAACTTACCGGGTACCGTGAGCACGGCCGCTGCCGGCAGCGCGAAGTCTATCAGCCACAGCAAAGCCAGCAGCGGCAGCGCGAACAGCGCAGCGCAGGCCTGGGCGCGTACGCCACACAGGAGCTCACTGAGCAGGCCGAGCGGAGCGCGCTCGGGAATGCCCAGCGCGCGCTCTTGCGCAACCACGATGCGTTCGAGCGCCGGCCCGCACAACGGCGGCGTGATGGCGAGCGCGAGGAGTGCGCCGAATACCGTGGCGAGGATTGCTCCCAGGTAGTGCAAGACCTCTGCGCCGAGCCTTTCGTACCAGGTTTCCTGGGTGGTGATCATGCCGCCGAGCAGCGGCCCGAACCAGCTGAACGAGAGCCAGGCACTGAGCGCTACGAGCACACTCAGAACCACGCCTGGCACGAGCGCATGCGGCCAGATTCCCGGCGTGCGCAGCAAGAAGCCGGCGCCGCCGAAGAGCTCGCGCACACCGGTGAGTGCGTCGGGTTTGCGTGGCAGAGCGTCGGGCGATGTCGGCAAGGCTTCTCGGTTTTAATGCAGTGCAGCCGCTTGGCGTGGAGAAAGGATGATAGGCTGCGCTGAGCCTCTCGGGGGGCGCTATCATGCCTGAAGACGTCTTCGGAATCGTCGGAAGCGTCGTGGCGGGGGCGTTCAAGGTGGAGGCTCCAGTCGCCGAAGGCGGTTTCGGGGTGGTGTACCGCGCGCACCACACGGGCTTTCGCGCGCTGGTAGCGCTGAAGTGCTTGAAGATCCCCGAGCAGCTTGCGCCCGCGCAGCAACGCATCTTTCTCGGTCAGTTCCGCGCCGAAGCGGAGTTGATGTTCCGGCTGTCCGCGAGCATCTCGAACATCGTACGCCCGCTGCACGTGGATGCGTTCGTCAGCACCGCCGGGCGCTTCGTGCCGTTCATTGCGCTCGAATGGCTCGACGGACAGACGCTCGATGCGATCGTGCTCGAGCGCAGGAGCGAGCATCAGAAGCCGTTCGGTCTGGCGGAGTTGGTCGAGTTGCTCACGCCCGTCGCTCGAGCCCTGGATCGCGCGCATCACTTCAAGAGCGCCGACGGCGTGCTCTCGATCGTGCATTGTGATTTGAAGCCGGAGAACATTATCGTTGCGCGTGTCGCCGGTGAAGAGGTCGTCAAGGTGCTCGATTTCGGTATCGCGAAGGCGAAGAGCGTCGCGAGTGAAGCCGCCGGCCGCGTGAGCGGTGGATCCCTGGAAACAGGACCGTTCACGCCCGCCTATGGAGCGCCGGAACAGTGGCTACCGAAACGTTTCGGGCAAACCGGTCCTTGGACGGACGTGTGGGGTCTGGCTCTGTCCATGGTGGAAGTTCTGGCGGGTCGTCTCATCATCGACGGTGATCGTGCCGCCATGATGGCAACGGTGATCGACCCCGAGCGGCGGCCCACGCCGCGCCAGGAAGGCGTCCCGGTGAGTGAGGCGGTGGAGGCGGTCTTCGCCCGCGCTCTCGCGCTCGATCCACGCCAGCGTTACCCACGAGTGGGTGACTTCTGGAGCGACTTGCAGCAGGCGCTACAGGGCGGCGCGCCTGCGCGCGTTCGCTCATCCCGGCCCGCGCCACTGATTCCGGACTTGGATGTTTCGGTCCCGCCAACGGGTGCGGGGTCCGCAGCTCGGATCAGCGCCGCTCCTCCGCAGGAGATGGAGCTCGAGTTCGATCTACCGGCCGCCGGCATCCCGCTCGAGCTGGACGCCGAGCAGCTCGCGGACGCGCGCCGCAGCTATCCTGCGCACTCCGATCTGCCGAGCTCGGGGAGGGTCCGACTCGCGGAGAGCCGGCAGTCGGCAGCTCCCACTGCGAGTGCGCCCGCCCGGGCTCCGAGCGAGCCACGCGTGGAGCTCGTCAACGAGCGAGCCCCAGCCCCCCCGCCGTCTCCGCCGCCCCCAGCTCGTCTGCCGAGCCCCCGCCCGGCGATGCACGCGGCCGTGACCGTCGGGACGCCCGAGCTCGAGAGGGTGTCCCGACGGCCGGCACCCGCCGGCTCGAACGGCGCACGAGGAATATCCTGGTCCGAACGTTTGGCGCCGCTGGAGACGCTGTTCCGAGAGCGCGTCTGGCCGGGAGTGGCTTTGCTCGTTGCCAGCGTGCTCGTGACACTGGCCGATCAGATGTACGCGGCCGAACAGGGGCACGTATTCACGCTCGGTCCTCTGCGGGCGGTCTGGCTTGCGGGCTTGTTGATGCTCGCGGGCGTGGCAGCGCTCGCATACAGATTTTTCCCTCGCTCGTGATTGTTGCGGGTTGTTGATATCATCCCGGCACCCGCGAAATTGGGTGCCCAAAAGCGTGACTGCCGATCCCCTCCAGAGCAGAGCACGGCTCGTATGTCGCGCGCTCGAGCACGCCCCGATCGGCATCGCGGTGATCGGCCGCGATGCGCGCTGCCTGGCCGCCAATCGCACGCTGGCGAGTTGGGCGCTCCCCCCGCGCGAGCCGGACGCCATGCAGGGCGAGCGCTTCCAGACGGATCGATCGGCAGTGCTTGCGGCGGCGGTCGAGCGTGCGGTCCAGGGCAGCGAGGGCTTGGTGGAAGTCGATTGGGCTCCTCTGCTGGACCGCGCGGGCCACTGGCGCCTACACGTGATGCCGTTTGGCATCGAAAATGAAGCCGAGGCGCTGAGTGTCGTCATCGAAGATCTGACGGAACAAGCCCTCGCAGCGGATGCCTTCGAGGCATCGGAACGTCGCTTCCGTACCCTGGTCGACGGCGCCACGGACGCGATCGCGGTGCATCGCAACGGCGTGCTCTTGTACGTCAACTCTGCCGGCCTGCGCGTGCTGGGTTACGATTCTGCAGCCGAGATCGTGGGGTATCCGTGGCTCGACTTCGTGCACCCGGAGTATCGGCGCGGAGTGAGCGAACGGGCGGCCGAGCTCGGCCGCACCGGCCGGCTGGGCCCTGACGAAGTCGTGTTCTTGA
>DATHEN010000053.1:0-3182 GCA_035318565.1 Polyangiaceae bacterium | reverse complement strand
AGCGGCTCGACGCGCATTGGTTCATGCGAGAGGTTCGCGATAGCAAGGGAGTCGCGGCAGTGGAGCTGCTGTACTGCCCGTCGCTGCCGGGGCAGCCGACCATTTGCCGCACCTCGGTGGTCTGGGAGCGGAATGCCCGTTCGCTGCTCGATCATCCGCGGCTTGGGCCGCCGGTGGGCGCGCCCCGTTAGTCCAGCGCCCGCCGACTGCAAACCAGTGGTTGGCACTCGCGGTTGTCGGCGATAAGCGAATTGCGTGCCGAGTTGCCGTAAGCGTTGCGGCGCGCTTAAGAATTGTGCGTCGTCGCAACACTACTCGTTGTAGGAACGACTCTTGCTGGAGCGCGGAGCCTGACCATGTCGATCCAGAACTCGTTTTTTCAGACTCGTAGTATTCTTTTTTCTCTTCTCGCGTTCGGCGTTGCGCAAGCGTGCGGTTCGTCTTCCGAGGGCGACGAGCCCAGGCGCCGCGGTGACGCCGGTCATGATGCGTCGTCGTTCGGCGGGAATGCCGGCGCGGGCGGAAGCGGCGCGGACGGCAGCATCGAAGACGCGGCCTCGAGCGATGCAGCGGAGGCATCACTTGCTGACGCGCGGAGTGACGCAGACGCTGCTCGCGAGGCGGGCTTGCCGCGGCCCGATGCGGGCCGGGACGCCGCCAGCGACGCGCGCAGTGATGCCCCTGCGCCGCTCCCCGAGTGCGAGATCATCAGTTGCGGCGGCGCGGCGTCGAATCACGCTTGCTGCGGGGATATATTTTCGTTCGGTCTCGATGCCGAGGACCATCCGCTGGCGTCGCTCGTCACGAGCTTCACGGCGCTGCCGGCTGCTGCAACGGCCGACTTCGCGTTCACTGCGGCGGGTCAAGACGGCGCGATCGGCGTGCGTCTCAATCCACCGCGCATGCCGGCGCTCGTCGATCTCACGTCGACGTGGTCAGGGCCGGCGAGTCAGCGCCCATACATGACACTCGAATCCGGCGGTACGGCGGGTTGCGGCTATGCGTTCAAGGCGAACTTCGAGGCGGATCTCGCGAACCCACTGTTTTGCTGGGGCGGAAGCTTCACGCCGGAGACGCTCACGATCCGCATCGAGAGCACGGGCGCCGGCAACGCGCGACTCATCGTGACGGATGTCGACGTGCGTTGAGCGTGCGCTGTTCTCAGGATGAGACGCTCCGCAGATGGAGCGCTGCAATCCGACCTTTGCGGCGAAGGTAAGACACGCGTCTCCAAGTGTTTTTGAGAAGTGCGTGCGGTTGACTTTCGTCACAGAACGGTCACATTGTTGGCAGCCGTGAGCCGACAGATTCGCTGCCCCGCGATCGGGCCGAGCGCTTGTTGGCTCGCGCGGCACTAAGCACATGCGTTCACACATCGGTGTATGGGTTATTGGCTGCTCGTTCGCTTTGGGTACCGCCGCGGGTTGCGGTGACGATGAACGGCCCGCTGGTAGTGCGGGACGCGGCGGACATGCCGGGGACTCCGGTAGTGACGCCAGCGCCAACGGTGGAACCGCCGGCTTACCCGTTGGCGACGCCGGTGGTGATGAGTCCGACGGCGCGCTGAAGGATGTCGCGCTCGAGGCGGATTCAGCGGCTGCCGTGGCCAGCTGCAGGGCGACCGCCAATGGCGGGGCGTGTAGCGAGTGCGCGTGTGATCATTGCATCGTGCACATTTCGGCGTGCAACAAGGTCCCCAAGTGCCGCGCGATTTTGGACTGCGTGGCCCGCACCGGCTGCCCGAGCACCACAGCGTGCTGGGAAGTATGTGGGGATATCATCCTCGATGCGGAAACGGAGGTAGTCGAGGCGGCAAGAGCCGGCGATTGTCGCACGGAGCGATGCGCCAGCGAGTGTGCTCCTCCCGACGCGAGTCCGGACACGGGCGCCGACGCGGCAGACTCCGGCACCCAAGAGGGTGGCCGCCCCGATGGCGGCGATGCGATTGACAAAGATGCCGCGTCGCACGATGCGTCAGGGCGCGACGCTCAGTCCGAAGCAGACGAATAATTGAGCGGCAGCGCCGTGCTGTCCACGGCTCGCCGCATCACGAAGCTCGAATGCACCCCCGTCACGCCTTCGATGCGCGTGATGTGCTCGAGCAGGAAGCGCTGGTAGCTCTCCATGTCGGGCACGACCACGATCACCAAGTAGTCGGCTTGTTGTCCAGTGATGAGGTAACAGGTTTGCACCTCCGGGTAGCGCTTCAGCGTTTGCTCGAACTTCTCGAAGCGCTCAGGGGTGTGGCGATCCATGGAAATGTGGATCAGCGCCGTCAGCGACAGGCCGAGCTTATTGCGGTCGAGCAGCGTGACCCGGCGCTGGATGACACCAGCCTCCTCGAGAGCCTTCACGCGGCGCAGGCACGGGGACGCGGACAAGCCGACTCGCTCGGCGAGCTGTTGGTTCGTGAGACTCGCATCCGCCTGGAGCTCGGCGAGGATGCGCCGGTCGGTTTCGTCGATGGGGTGCGAGCGCGCCATGAGATGAATGTTGCTTGAATCGGCTGAATTAGGGTGAAAAATTGTTCAATTTGTTTATAGCGCGCAAAATTAGGTGAGAAATTGCGCTCGGTCGTCGCTATTCTGCCTGGACCTTTCCGAGGCAAATCACTCCATGTCCTACGACCATCGCAAGTACCGCCCGTTCACGCCCCTGCACCGCCCTGACCGCCGCTGGCCCAATCGTGTGATCGACAAGGCCCCAATCTGGTGCGCCGTCGACCTCCGGGACGGCAATCAAGCGCTCGTGAAGCCCATGACCGTGGAGCAGAAGAAGCGCATGTTCCAGCTGCTCGTGGCAGTCGGCTTCAAGGAGATCGAGGTGGGCTTCCCGGCTGCCTCGCAGCCAGACTTCGATTTCATCCGCGCGATCATCGAGGAAGGGCTCGTGCCCGAGGGCGTGACGATCCAGGTGCTGACCCAGGCGCGCGAAGACCTGATCGCTCGCAGCTTCGAGTCGCTGGTCGGTGCCAAGCGCGCCACCATGCACCTCTACAACTCCACGTCGACGGTGCAGCGCGAGCGCGTGTTCGGGCTGGACCGCGACGGCATCAAGCAGATCGCCGTGAACGGCGCGCGCTGGGTGAAGGAATGTGCCGCGCGCATGCCGGACACGCAATGGATGTTCGAGTATTCACCGGAGAGCTTCACCGGCACCGAGCTCGACTACGCCCTCGAGGT
>DATHEN010000052.1:0-7252 GCA_035318565.1 Polyangiaceae bacterium | reverse complement strand
CGCCGTGGAGCTCTTGCCGGAAGTGATCGCCGCGTCGAGCCATTTCACGAACCAGTTCGAAGAGGGGGCGCGGCGCCTGCATGTGGTGGAGGCGGATGCGCGACGCTATGTGCGCATCAGCAGTCGACGTTATGACGTTATCGTGTCGGACAATTTCCATCCGGCGCGAAGCGGATCCGGGGCGCTGTACACGCTGGAGCACTTCGAAGCCGTGCGGCTTCGACTCGAGCCAGCGGGCGTGTTCTGTCAGTGGTTGCCACTGCACCAGCTCGATCTCGAGACCTTGCGCAGCATCGTGCGATCGTTCGTGACGGTTTATCCCAACGGCTGGGCCATGTTGGCGAGCAACAGCTTGGAAACACCGGTGGTCGGGCTGGTCGCCCGCCGCGATCAAAAGCGCTTCGATCTGGCGGCGATCCAGCGTCGCCTCTCCCAATCGGCGGCGCGGGAGCAGCTGCGCCGTTTGGCGCTCGAGGACGAGCTAGCAATTTTCGGCAGCTTCGTCGCGGACCCGGAAGGGCTCGAGCGATTCGCGGGCAGCGCGCCCGTGAACAGCGACGACCACACGATCGTCACGTACCTCGCCCCGCGTCTCACCTACGCCGCTGACTCGAGCGCGCGCGATCGGCTAATTCAACTGCTGGCTACGCTATCGATTTCACCCGGGCAGCTGCTTACCACGCAAGACAGCGTGTGGCCGCGTCGCCTGGCCGCCTACTGGATGGCGCGTGATCGTTACATTGAGCTGGGCCGCGATGTGCGACCTTCGCCGAAGGTCGCAGAAATGCTGTCACGGGTACGCGAGCCGCTGCTTTCGGTGCTGCGCATCAGTCCTGATTTTCGTCCCGCTTACGATCCGCTGCTTTCCATGGCAACGGCTCTGGCCCGGTCGGATATTTCTGGCTCCCGCGCATTGCTCACGGAGTTGGCGCGCTTACAGCCCGCTCGCAGCGAGGCATCCGAACTGTTGATGCGCATGCGCGACGTGACGTTCGCTGGCGCGGCTCTGCACCCGTGAGCGCCGTGCCACCAGCGTTTGGAGTTCTGAAGTCGGAGGCTGGTATTCGTTTTTCGGAGACGGGTGCGAGCGGCTCGCGGCGTGTAGCCGGCGTGCCCGCTCGGAACGCTCGAAGATTTTTAGACTGCGGCGAGTGTTTTCGAAACGACGTGGCTGGCCCGCGTCTTGCCCAATGGCGCCGATTGGCTGCGGGCGCATATCGCGTTGCTCGGAGGAAGAGTTCGAATGAGAACCAAAAAGCTTACGATGTTGGCTCTGGGATTTTGTGGTGCCACTTCGCTCGTTGCGTGCGGAAATAGTGACGAAGGTGGTGCATCCCCGGTGCGCCAAGAGGCGGCGGGCACGATAAACCTGGCTTTGCAGCTGGCAAACGGCAGCACTGTCAATAGCGCCAGCTACACCATCACCGGACCTAACGGCTTCTCGAAGTCGGACAGTGTCAATGTTTCCGCGTCGAACCAGCTGGCGGCTGTCATCGCGGGGCTGCCGGCCGGGACGGGTTACTCGATCACGATCTCGGCCTCGGCAACGAACGGTTCCGCCACCTGCACGGGGTCGGCCACGTTCAACGTTCAGGCGCGTCGGACGGTAACCGTCACCGTGCCCATGACGTGCCGCGAGGCGCCGCGCACCGGTAGTGTCCTGGTCAACGGAGTCCTGAACTTCTGTCCGACCATCGACGGGATTGGGGCCAACCCAGCGGAGGTACAGGTCGGAGGAACGGTCGCCCTCTCCGCGCTGGCGCACGATAGCGACGCCGCTCCAAGTCCTCTCAGCTACGCGTGGACGGCGAGCGCCGGCACTCTGAGCAGCGCCACGGCGCAAAATCCAACCTTGACGTGTAACGCGCCGGGGAGCGTGACGGTGGGGCTGACGATCGGTGACGGCGACCCTGCCTGCCCCGATACGCAAACGCTGCGGGTCACCTGTTCGGACCGGCCGAAGACCCCCGGCACCTACGTGGCCGGCGACTTCCACAACCACACCACCTGCTCGGATGGCTCCATCTCGATGCAGAAGAAGGTGCAGAAGTCGACCGAGACGCCATGGGGGCTGGATTGGTTCGTGCAAGCCGGACACGGCGGCAGCGGCAACCGCAATTGCACGCTCGTGGAAGACGAGACGCTGGCCACTCCTGCTTATCCCTTCGTGCCCGGCCAAGGACCGAACACCACGTGGGTCAACTCCGGTATCACGCCGAAGGGCACTGTTTCGGGCTCTGGCGCAAACCGGAACATGTGGCGCTGGCAGTCGATCAAGGAGTTTCAGTACCCGCTGCTCGAGTACCTGGCTGCTTACAAGGATCAGCCCTTGTTCATGGGCGTCGAGACGGTCGCGCCGGGTCACGAGCACACCTCGATGGCTGTGATCACGGGTCAGATGCCGGCCTCGATCGACACTGCGACGCTGCCGACCGCACCTCCGTACACCGCGCTCGGCAACGCCAACGCCCTCGCGCAGTGGGAGTATTGCTTCGACCGAAACGACACGGACACGAGTCGCGGTGCAGAGAACGGCTGGGACTGCTCGGTTCCGGGCAGTCTGAACGCGGCCGATCCCAGCTGGAACGCTACGGGTATGAAACTCGTCCCCGCCAGCGGAGCTGGCTTGGGCATTCGCGGTCACAACAAGACGCTCGAAGCACTGAAGTGGATGGTGGCGTTCCACCCCACCGCGAGCTACTACGTGCCGGCGCACCTCGAGCGCGCTGGGCCGTTCAACCCCGACGGCAACAACGGCTACAACGTCGAGCATCTGCGCAACTTCAACAACACCGCGCCCGACGTCGCGTTTGGCTTCGAAACGCAGCCCGGTCACGGCGCCTCGGACAACAGGGGCGAATACTCGGTGCTGCGCAACAACATCGGCGGGGTCCCGACCGACAGCGTCGGCGGCACGACCTACGGTGGTACGGGTGTTTACGGCGCCGTGGTCGGCGGCGTCTGGGACGCGCTGCTGGGCGAAGGTCGCCGCTGGTGGTTTTTTGCCAGCTCGGACTGGCACAACCGCGGCCAGTTCAGCCCGGATGACCGGCGCACGAGTCAGGATTTCTACCCCGGCGAGTATCAGCGCAACTACACCCTGGTTCGTAACGGTGCCGACCAGCTCAGGCCACAGACGATCGTGGACGGTCTGCGCAGCGGCAATACCTTCGCCACCGGAGGTCAGCTCATCGATCGCCTGGGCTTCGTGGTCTGCACGGGCAAAGTCGAGGGGCTCGTGGCGGAGCTGGCCGCAAACGCTGCCATCGCGAACCGAGCCGTCGACGACGTCGCGGGCTGCGCCAGCATGGGCGACAAGCTCACTATCGCGCCGAACTCGGAGATCGTGGTCGGAATTGCAGTGCGCGATCCGTCGGATGCGAACTACTCGCCCTACGCGTTCACGAACCCGTCGCTGGCGCAAATCGGTGTGACTCAGCCACTCAACAGACCCGTGCTCGATCACATCGATCTGATTGGCGGGCGGGTCACCGGCTTCCGCACGCCTGGCGCGGCGGGCTACGCTGGCGAGTGGCCGCGCAATACCAACTGGCTGCGCGCGGACGGCACGACGGCAGATCTCTCAGTGGTACCCGACGCAGCCAAGAACACCAGCGCGGCGCTGTTGCGATCGTTCAACGGGAGCGGGGCC
This sequence comes from Polyangiaceae bacterium, assembly GCA_035318565.1. Classification (GTDB taxonomy): domain Bacteria; phylum Myxococcota_A; class Polyangia; order Polyangiales; family Polyangiaceae; genus DATDJP01. The sequence continues at coordinate 3,600 of DATHEN010000052.1, read as the reverse complement.
GCCGCCTGGAGCACCGTCACGTCCCACCTCGACGGCTCCACGTTCGTGACGATGACGTTCCGCATTTCCGCGGTCACGGCATCGCAGTACGTTCGCCTGCGCGGTACGAACTTGCCGGCTGCGGTACCGTACGAAACCGACGCCAACGGCAATCCGCTGGCGGACGTTTACACGAACGCGGGCGACACCACACGCCTGACCATTCCTTGCACCACGGCGCACAGTCCGAGCAGCCAGTTCGATGGTTGTCCCGACCACCTGGCGACGGCGAGCGGAGCGAGCCCGATTGCAGGCCAAAAGGCCGTCTCTTTGGACATTGCCGCTTGGTCCGACCTGTGGTTTTACAGTAACCCGATCTACATCGAAGTTACCGGCTCCACGCTGGTAGCCGGAGTGCGATAGCGAGCGCGCGACCGCTCAGAAACGTCATGCATTCGTGGCTGCGGCGTCACGCGTTGAATCGCGCGGCGCCGCGCCACGTTTTTCAGCCCATTCGATAGCTATGACCACACAGCTCGTAGACATATCGCTTCCAGACGCTGCCCAGCCCGACCCCGTTGCCTCACCCAGACGTACTCGTTTGAAGCCGCCCGGCTGGCTGCGGGAGCCGCTTCTGCACTTCGTCGTTCTCGGTGGCTTGTTGTTCGCGATCGATTACGCGCTCGTCAGCAAGAACGACGATTCGCAGCGCATCGTCGTGGGCGCGGACGTGAACCACCAAGCCGTTCACACGTTCGAAAAGGCGCGTGGCAGAAAACCCAATCCAGACGAGCTGAAGGCGCTGCACCGCGTGTGGCTCGACAACGAGCTGCTCTACCGTGAAGGGCTCGCGCTCGGAGTCGACAAGGGCGATCCGGCGATTCGCGAGCGGGTCATCTTCAAAGCGCTCAGTGTGATTGATAGCCAGGTCAACCTGCCTCCGCCCGATGACAACCAGCTCCGCGCCTGGTTCGAGAAGCGTCGGAGCAAGTACGACGAGCCCGCCCGCTTCGACTTCGAAGAGGCCGCGCTGTCCGGCAACAACTCGGAGGCTGCCGTTCGGGATTTCGTGAGCCAGCTCAACGGCGGCGCGCCGGGCGACGGCAAGGCCGGTTTGCGAGTGTTCAAGGGCCGGCCGCACTCGAATTTGGTGCAAAGTTACGGCGCCCCGTTCGCGAGCGCACTCGAGAAAGCAGAACCAGGCACCTGGCTCGCGCTCGAGACCCGCGACGGTTGGCGCGCTGTGCGGCTCAACGCGACCACTGCGCCGAAGCCGGCCGTGTACGAGCGCGTGCGCGGCATGGTGCTGCACGATTGGAAAGACGCCGTGGCTGCCGAGCAGCGAACCTCCGCCGTGCGCTCGCTCGAGAAGAAGTACGAGATCGTCTACGAGGAGCCGACTCCCTGTGAAGCCGACGAGTAGCAGTGTCCGCGCGCTTTTGAGCTTGCTCGTCGTGGCTGTGGCGTGCCTGGCCGCGCCTGCGCGTGCCCACGAGATGAGCATGGCGGAAATGGAGGTCCGTGAGACGGCGCCGGGCGAGTTCTTGTGGCGCTGGTCGGCCGCGAGCGACAAGCGGCCGATGCAGAGCGACCTGACGCCGCGCTGGCCCGCGCACTGCAACGCCGAGCCCAGCGCCCTGCATTGCGGGAGCGAAGGGCTGAAGGGCACGCTCGAGATCGAGGGTGTCGGTGAGCGCTACTCCGCGGCGATGATAAAGGTCATCTGGCTCGATGGCCAAAGCCGCGTGTACACGCTCACCAGCGCACAGCCCACGGTACAGCTCTACGGATCCGCGGAGGATCGGCGTGGCAGGGGAGAGATCGCGTACGCCTATCTAGTCCTCGGGATCGAACACATCCTGAGCGGCATCGATCACTTGTTGTTCGTTGCTGGACTCTTGTTCTTGGTCGGCTTTCACCGGCGCCTGATCGGCACGATCACCGCGTTCACGCTCGCGCACAGCATCACGCTGGCGAGCAGCGCGTTCGGCTGGATCACGCTGCGCTCTCCGCCCGTCGAAGCCACGATCGCCGTATCGATCGTACTCGTCGCGAGCGAGGCCCTGCGCGAGCGCGAAACGCTGGCGCGACGCATGCCCGCGCTGGTTTCGTTCCTGTTCGGCTTGGTGCACGGGCTCGGTTTTGCAGGGGCGCTGAAGGACATCGGCCTGCCGGAGAGTCATCTCCCGCTCGCGCTGCTCACCTTCAACGTGGGTGTGGAGCTCGGACAACTCGCGATGGTTCTCCTGACGTTCGCGTTCGTGCGCGTGCCCATCGTTCAGCGCTATCTCGCGCCTGCGCGGCGCCCGGCGCTGTACGCCGTCGGCGCGGTCGCCGCATACTGGTCCTGGCTGCGCATCGCCGCCATCGTGCTCTAGACGGCTAGGCCGAACGACGACTTGCGAAGAGCGCGCCGCTGCCGAGCAACAGCAAGCCCAACGCGGCCACGGCCACGGGCGGAATCGGCACGGGTGCCGGCGCGGCCAACAAGCGGCACGAGACGACGACCGGCACGTTGGTCACCGCGTCGGCGGAGATGGCGAATGTCGCCGATCCGCTGCACGTAGCCTGCTTTGGAGCCGCACTCGTCCCGCTGAGTGTAATCGTGTAGCCCGAGCCCACGGGGATGCCGTGGATGAGCGCGGAGACGGTATTGCTGCTCGAGACGTCGATGCTGCCCGATTTCGAAAAATTAGCGCCGGCGATGGCGTAGCTGAAAGCGTCGAATTCGATGCTGGTCTGTAGCGTCAACCCAAACGCTAGCGAGCCAGTATTCGCCGCGGCCTCGATCGGTGTCAGGGCCGGTGGCGTTCCTTCGTTGCGAGGCGCTGCCGCATCACTACTTCCGCATCCCACCGCAGACGCCAGCACAGCCGCTGCAGTGAGCAGCGATCGGAGCTCAGCGCAGGACCGCGAACGTCTGGAGGTTGCTCCGCAGCGCTTCATTGACAGCTCACCTTCACGCTGGCGCTGTCCGCGCACCCGGGGTCGGGCGAGCCATCCGAGACGGCTGCGGCGATCGTCACCTCCCCTACGGACTGGCACACGAAGCTCAGTGTCGGCGCGGTCTGCCCCGTCACTCGAACGCCGTTGACCGCCCATGCGTATTTCAGCGGAGCGGGCCCGTTGTCGGAATCGCGCGCTATCACCACCAAGCTCGCTACGCCCCCAACGTTCAAAGCGCTAGGATTGGCGCTCAGGCCTTCGAACACCGGGCAGGTGTTCCACGTTGCTCGCAGATTGGCGTCGCCGCTCGGTCCGGGGGAAATCTCCAGGCCGTGACCGGCGAAATCATCGACTGGACTCGGTCGAACGTCTCCGCAACCGAGAAGGGCGAGCAGCACCACGGGAACCCAGACGTGCGTCGACTGCATTTGGATCCTGCTGTTCATGGAAGCCCGCACTGCATGCGGTTCAGCGGGATGAGCAAGTCCTGTGCCTCGCGGGCATGGCGCCCAGCTGCCCAAATCTCGCACACTCTCGCGCGCGCTGCGTCGTGCACTGTTCGATTTCCGGAGGATGCTTTCCGAAATCAAAAGATCGATGCGTGCGTTGGCCGCCGTGACCATTGCATGATCATCGCCGTCGAGGACTGCAATCGAGAGCCGGAGAGGAGGTTAG
>DATHEN010000051.1:0-7750 GCA_035318565.1 Polyangiaceae bacterium | reverse complement strand
CGGGGCCGTTGGCTATTTCTTGCTCACGGGCCGGCTGGCGTTTCCCGCCGCGCGCATGGCAGAGCTACCGCTGCTGTGGGGAAGGCCGCTGCCGGCGCCTTCCGTACTCGCGCCAGAGGTTCCGCGCGCGCTCGATTCGTTGATCGCGTCGTTGCTCGGGATGAACCCATTTGCACGTCCTCAGAACGCCGCCGAGGTCTTCGATCGCCTGACCGCGCTCGCGGATCTGCCGGCGAGTGAAGCTCCCGAAGTCGCGCAGGCCTATCTGGTGAGCCCCGCGTTCGTCGGTCGCTCGCGCGCTCTGCGACGATTCGAGCGCAGCTTGCTGCGCGCAGCTCGCGGTCGCGGCGCGGCGCTGCTGCTCGAGGGTCACGCCGGCGTCGGTCGCTCGCGCCTGCTCTCGCATTTACTGCGCGAGGCGAAGGTCAAAGGCTTTGCCACGCTGCGCGTGAACGCTCGCGACGGCTCACAGAATCCGCTGCGAATCGCGCGCGAGCTGGCACGCGGCCTGCGTGAAGCCGAGCCGGCGCTACTGCAGACTCTCGCCGGCGAAGTCGCGCATTTTGCGGATTTGAAGATCGACCAGAGTCCGGACGCCGCCGGCAGCGCTTCGCTCGACGCACGGGTCGTTCCCGAGTTGGTGCAGGCTTACGAGGACTTGTTCACGCGTGCCGCCACCCGCTCGAAGCTCGTGATCGGCGTGGACGACCTGCCGGATTGCGACGACGTTTCTGCGTCCTTGCTCGCTCGGCTCTCGGCCGCGGCGCGAACGCACCGCTTGCTCGTCGTCGCCACGGCGCTGTCGGAGTCCAACAGCGCGCTCGTCGAACGCTATCGAAAAGGAGCGCGTGTGCTGCACGTCGCGCCGCTCATCGCCGCTGAAACCAGAGGCTTGCTGTCGTCCGTGTTCGGTGATGTTCACCATCTGGATTCGGTGGCGGAGTGGACCGAGCGGCTGTCCCGCGGCAATCCGCGCACGGCCCTCGAGCTCGCGCAGCAGCTCGTGGACCAGGGCGTTGCCGTGTTCGAGAGCGGCAGTTGGCGCCTTCCGAACTCGCTCGATGGCACGAAGTTGCCTGAAAGCGTGGACCAAGCGCTCGACGCGCGCGTGCAGGCGTTGAGTCGCGCGGCGCGTGACCTCGCGGAGGCGCTGGCGCTGACGTCGGATCACGATCCGCTCGAGGTGTCCGAGTACCCAGGACTCGGCGACGCGGCCGATTCGACCGAGGTATTTTCCTCCTTGAGCGAGCTGACCGCGGCGGACGTGCTGCGCCCGGCGGGGAACAGTCACCTCTTTTCGCACCAGCAGATGAAGGACGCCGTGCGGCGCAGCATCGCCCCGGGCGATTTTACCAGGCTTCACCGTCTACTGGCGCGGGCGTACGGCTCCAAGGTTCTGTCGGCGTACCATCACTTCCGCGGCGGTGAACAGGCCGAAGCGTTCGCCAAGGTCGTGACCGTACGCGTGAGCGGCTCGGCGCCGTCTGGGCGTGGGGCGTCCTTTCTGCGATCGCCCGAGGGCATTCGCCTTTACGAGGATCTGTTCGAGTGGGCCGCCGCGCGGCCCGTGCCGGCTCGCCAATTCGCCGCGCTCGCGAGGATCATACTGCGCCTGGCCGCAGTCGCCGACGAACGCCTCGCTCGGCATGCTCCTCGCATCATCGAGCGGTTGCAGACCGACTCCGGGTTGATTTTCTGGCAAGAGCTCGCGAGCGTCGCAGATCCCCTGGAGCGCATTCGCGCTTGCGTGAGCAAAGCCTACGCACGTTACGAGAGTACGCCCCAGAGCGAGCGCGCCATGGATCCCGGGCGCGCCATTCACGAGCTCGCGATTGCGGCCATCAGCCTGGCGGGCGCGTATGCCATTCACGGTGATACACGCGCGATCGCGGGCATCACGGAGCTGATGGCACCTCTGCGCCCGCTCTCTCCAGGTCTCGATGTGGTGTGTGACGTGATCGCGTACACCGCGCGCGCCACCCGCGGTCAGAACGCGCTCGAGTTGAAGCGGCACGTGCTCGAGCAGGTTTCGCTTCCCGTTTTCGGGATCGACGAGGTAGCGAGAACCGCACTCGAGCTCCTGACCCGCTATTATATTGCGCTCGAGGAGATCTCGTCCGGCCTCGTCCCGGACGTCGAGCGGCTGAGGCCTCTCGAGGCGCATCCGAGTTTCGCGGCGTTGCTTTGGCAGCTGCGCATGCTTTCTTCGCTCTTGAGTGGCGAGCAATCCGCGGCAGCAGCGCTGCGACGAAAACGGGATTTGGCCATCACGGGCGGCGTTCCCGTCGAACGGCACCTGGAAACCAGCGCTCACTATGAAACGCTCGCCCACGTGGTGCTCGGGGACTTGCAGGCACTGCGCCACATGCTGGCGCCTTTGAAGGAACGCGGTGAGCGCTATCCTCACTGGAAGGTTCAGCATTCTCTGGCGCTCGGGGCGTGCCATGCTCTGCGCAGCGACCTTCACCGGGCGATCCAGACATACCAGGCAGGCTTGCGCCTGATCGGCAGCGAGCTCGATCACCCCTGTTGGGCGGAGCTCGTCACGCAGCTCGCTCGAACGCAGAGCGAGTTCGGACAGCCCGACCAAGCTCTGCAGCTAGCGAGCGCTGCGCTGCCGCGTGCGCGCGAGCTTTCGCTGCCGGCCATCCATGTGCATCGCATCGAGATGGCGCTGGCGCTGGCGCAAGCCCAGCTTGGCGAAGGCCGCGCCGCGCTCGAGCGGGCGAGCGCAGTCGTGAGCCGCGCCGAGGCAGAAGACATCCGCGGAGTATTTCTGATCGATCTGTACACGAGCCGAGCCCGGGTGGCGGCCCGCGCCGGTGACGAAGCCGGGTTCGACGCGGCCGCGCTGATCGCCCGGAGCGCGTGCGCGAACCTCGAGAGCGAGCCGTTCGCGGCCAAGCAGATCGCGGCGCTCGACGCGCTTGCCACCGTTGGCCCGTTCACGCAGAGGGCCGGGTATTCCGCTGCAATGGACCGCACGGCTACGACGCTGTGCGAACGCATCGAGGACGAGCTCGGCCGTTGCGTGACTCGGGACGAGCTCGTGCGGCGCAGCCTCCAGCTGATTCTCGAGCAATGCCCGGCCGAACAGGCGTTTCTCTATCTCGTCTTCGAGCGCACGCTGAGGCTCGAGCTGGCTCTTCCCGAGGCGCTGCCCCCAGCGGAGCTCGACGAACGAGTTAGAGAGATCCACGCCGGTCTCGGGCATGCGGACGAGCGCACCCTGACGCTGGCATCCAGCGTGAATCCGAGCACCGCCGATCCCGATTTCGAGCTCATCCCCTTGGGCTTCGATGGTGACGGCATCTGGTCGGTCGTTGGCATTGCAGCGCTCTCGCGAGCACGCAAGCCGCGCGCGGTTTCGAGCCACACCTTGCTCGTCATAGCGCGTGGGCTCGCGCGCTTCACGGAACGAAGCGTGCGAGCCAGTCACGGCGGAAGTTGAGCACGGCCTGCAACTGTTCGCGGAGCGCTCGAGTGGCATGCAACCGAGTGGCACTTTCGGCTGCCGTGCGGCGATTGGGCTGAAATACGCGGGCTTGGGCGTGGCGAGCGCCGGCACTGGGCGCGGCACGTTCATTGCGATGCGGCCAGCCCATGAAACTCGAAATGCGACCGTTGTTTTCGATCGTCGGCGCCGTAGCGCTCGCTGGCGGCGGTGGTGACGGACTCGCGGACAATCCGGAGGATCGAGGTCAGCCGTATCAATGCGCGTCACGTCGCCCTGCAGCCGTACATGGCCTACGGGACGAGCGTCGACGGTCAGGGTCTACTCGCTGCCGACGGCAAGCCGCGCCGAGTGCGCCTGACTGGACCCGGTGCCGTGGCTTGGCGCGAAGATCGCACCCTCGAACGCCGAGTTCTGGGCGACTACCTGTACCGTAACCACGCGTTTCGTCTCGGAAACGACAGAAACAAGCCGTATCGAACCTCCGCCGTGCGGGCGAAAGAATCCGGCCTGATCAGCCCGCGAACTTCAACACGCTGCTGCGTAAGGCCGACCCCGCGTTTGCCACCTCGCTCGCCGTGGAAAAGCGGACATGGCCGAATACATCAACTGGCTGAAGGCGCCCGCCGTGCTGCGTGGCGTCGCCGCGCACGCCGATGCGTCCGGCGCCGCGTTCGCCAAATCGAACACCTGGCTCGTGGACACCATGATCGGTGGGCGGCCCTGGTTCTGGAAGCTGCTCTCCGACACGCAGGGTTACTACCTGGAGCCCACCCTTGGCGAACGCGGCTCGGCCGATTTCTATCTCTACCGCACGCTTTGCGGCGTCGGGCAAGCGCTTCGCGGCGGGGCTCCGTGGTACTTCAACGTGGACGCGGCGGACCCGAACCTGAATCCGTCGGGAACCACGGACTGGGCCAATCGCCGTACGCGCACGCTGCAGCGCAAGCGGGCGTACTACTGGGGCCTGCTCGGTGATGCGACGCTTTTGATCCGCTATCCGTAGTTCCAGAGGCGCGAGCGAGGCCGAAGCCTGGTGGGACCCGACGTCCTGCCGGGCTTCGTGCCATTTTACGTACAACCACCGGGAATGATGGTGCGGGTGCAGGCTCCGGCGTGGGCCCGTTGCCGCACAGAATCGCTTGCTGCGCGCGAGCGGCGCGAAGCGGTGAGCAAAAGCGATTGCGTTCGGGTGATCGTCGGAGTGTGCTCGGTCCGCGATGAGCAGCGGATTGTACCGGCGACCCATGGCGGCTTGTTTGAGTCTGAGCCTGCTTTTTGCGGCGTGTGGTCCAGGTGCGGTCGATGCCGCCTTTGGCGGAGGCACGGTCGCGCTCGAGCCGGGCTCCGTCGAAGTCGCCGTGTTGGGCGTAGCTGGCGGTGGGGTCGTGGCAACGGGACGGAGCGACCGCTTGCTGACGAATATCGACGTCTCCGGCCGCGTTCACAACGACTGGGGTGCTGCGCACGCCGCAGCTCTGGTCAGCGGCATCACGCTCAGTAAAGTGCCAACCGGTATCTTGGCGGCGGGTCGTGACTCGACCGGCTACGCTCGACTCATCCACGTGCCGGACGACGGTACGCGCGCCTGGGGGTTCGTCGGAGGCAGCGCCGTGGTCTCGCCTTCGCCGGTGAACGGTTTCGGCGCGGTGCCGCTCACGAGCGGACAGATCCTGGCGCTGGCCGGAGTGGTGACGACACCGGAGACGGCGTTGACGCCCAAGATAGACGTGCTGCGCTTCACTAGCAGCGGTGAGCTCGTGGCAACCACGCGCTACGACGTTGCCGTGGGGGATCCCCCCGGGGGGTCATTCGACGTGACGGTCGCCTCGGTGGTAGCCACCGCGCGAGGCACGGTGGCGGCGGTCGGCTGGAGCTGGAAGAACGGCGACTTGCCCGCCCCCGGCGTATCGGCGCGGATGAGTTACTTGTACCGGTTTCGGGATGACGGCACGCTCGACCCGACCTGGGGCGGGGCCTCGCAGGGCGGACCGGGCACGCTGCCGCTCGGGGGCTCGATCGCCGGCGCAATCGTGACCTGGACCGTCGCGAATCGCGTCGCCGCGCTGCCTGACGGAAGAGTAGCGGCGATCGGGCTCATGGATGCGCTGGTCCCGATCGACGACGTGGACCCCACCGCGCAACGGGTCGACCGCTACTACTTCTTGCGCATCTTCGAGGCGGATGGCTCGCCCGCGCTCGCGTTTCACGGCACGGGAGTCAAAATCTGGCCTGCTTCGGTCGCGAACGAGGCGTTCGAACCGACGACGCTCATTTCCAACGCCTCGGGAACGCGCTTGTTCGTGGCCGGCCTGCGCGGTGAGGGCAAAGCCGGCGTGGTCGCGAGTTTCGACGTGGGCAGCAGTGAGCTCGACACGACGTTCGGGTACCGCGGGTACGCAGCTGTACCCGGTGTTCCCTCGAGTCTCGCGCGCGACGTCACGAGCGCACGGCTCTATGTGGCCTCGCAGCAAGGCGGCCGTGCGCAAGTGACTCGGCTCGTGATCGACTGAATCACAGAGACTTCAGATACTCCGTCAGATCGCTCTTCTCGGGCTGCGTGAGTCCGAGCTCGAAGTGCGAGTCGTAGTGATTGACGACATCAGCGAACGTGGCCGCGCTGCCGTCGTGAAAGTACGGTGCGTGTTGCCACGCGCCTCGCAGCGGCGTGGTGCGGTAGCGTTTCGTTGCCGTACGTGATGCGTACAGCGGGTCGGCACCCACTTCTTCGGCACGGTGCAGCCGATAACGCGCGTCCGTGAACGCGGGACCGCTGTGACAGCTGCCGCACTTCGCTTTGCCGCGGAAGAGCAGCTTACCGCGCTCTGCTGCGGTCTCGTCGAAGCTGCCCTCCGGCGGGGCTGGCGCTTTCAAGCTGAGTTGATAGGCGAGCAGCGCCGGTAGCTTGGGCGTCACGCGATCGGGCCGCCGCACCACGGACACGCCGATACGCGGATCGATGAACACACCCTGACCACCCATCTGGGTGACCGCGACGTACGCGTTCCAGTATGAAATCGGTCCATCGCCCGTGTACGTTTCGCGTCCGACGTGCTTGAGCCCGTAGGCGGGCGGGATCAGCACGGGCGCGTTGATGCCGTCGATGCTCCAGCGCGGATCGTAGTGGCCTTTGCCCCAGGAGCGCAGCACTTGCTTTTGGTCTTCGCTGAAGGCCGGTGAGAGCGAGAGGATCAATCCTGGATCGAGATCGCGATTCGGGTAACCGTCGAGACGGCGGCCGATGCCGGGTGCCACGGAATCGTCCACGATCGAGTGACAAAGAGCGCAGGTGATGCCCACGGATTCGAGAACGCCGTCGGCCGAGACCTGACCTTTTACTCCCACGACGGCATCGAGGGCGAGCAGCGCTACGGTGGTCTTCGGATCCGTCAGATCCACCGTTTCCAGGATGCCGGGCGGCAGCGCGTCCGCGTCCACCTTCAAACCGACGGAGAGGGCCGTAGTGGGATCCACCGCGCTGGCGATGACTTCGTGCATGCGCAGCGTATTCGTCCAGTGCGCCTCATCGCCGAAGGTGTCGTGGCGGAAGATCTCGCGTCCCCAATTTCGCCAGAACGCGCGAACGTGCAACGCATCTTCGGAAGTGGCAAGGGTCGGAGTCGGATCTTCAGGTTCAGCGGAGCAGCCGAACAGAGCGAGTAGAAGTGCACAAATGTTGACGCGTTTCATGGCACACACCTCCCTGGGTTCGTGGCGAAATTGCACGTGCGCTGCATCTGGCCACGGCCACGGCTAGAGTACGTTTGCCTACAGATGCAGGCGTCGCGCTCCCGTTACACGTTTTGCGCTTTTTTTGCATTCCGAGCGTGGCAAGAACACCGGGTGATCATGAGCTTTCGAAATTGTTGGTCTGCTTCACGCGGGGCGCGCGGCGCCCTCTGTACGCTCACGCTGTTGTGTGCTGCGTGTTCTTCCGCAAGCGCGGGTGGCGGCGGTGCGAGTAGCGGTGCCGGCAATGCGGGCAGCGGTAGCGCAGGCGACGCCGGCACCGGCGGTGCAGGCAAAGGCAGCGGCGGTGCTGCGGGCACCGCGAACGGCGGTGCGGCTGGTAGCTCCGGTAACGGAGGCAGCGCTGGCGCGCCTGCCGGTGTTTGCGCTGCGCTGAAGCTCGATCGAGCCGTTCAAGCGGCGGGCAGGGACAGCGATCGCTTCACCTGGCAAGATGCCCGCTGCGAGCCGCGCGTCGCTGCGCTCGTGCGACGCGGCGCAGGGTACCTGCGTCAGTACAGTTACTCGGTGGACGGTGCCGCGCGCGTCTGCACCGGTACCGGTGCG
>DATHEN010000050.1:0-3253 GCA_035318565.1 Polyangiaceae bacterium | reverse complement strand
AACCGCAACTCCACCTGGCGCTCGTGAGTTTCGCCCAAGTGCTTTCGGACTTTCGCGGCAAGGTCCGCCGCATTCACCCGCACGCATTCCTGCCTTTGGTGCAGAGCGCGACCCGCCATCCCGCGCAATACGTCCTGGCAGCGCGAGACTTCTGCGCGGATCAACCGTAGGTCGTCGACGAGCCCGGCTGCCCCCGGCACACGCGCGGCTGCGTTGCCCGCTTCGCTCGCGGCTACGGCGATCGTGCAAAGCGGTGTTCCGAGCTCGTGAGCGGCGCCCGCTGCTAGCCTGGCAAGGGCCGCCAACCGCTCGCTTCGCGCGTTCGCTTCGCCGAGGGAAGCGAGCGCTCGTTCCTGAATGCGAATCGCTTCCAGAACCCGTCTTACGAAGAACGCGCTGAGCCCAGCTGCGAGCACGAACGCCACCCACATCCCCTGCAGGTGATGGTCGAATCCCGACGTCGCGTGATGAGGCGGTGCTGCCAGAAAAAGCAGCCCAAAACCGAGCACCGACAGCACAGCGACGAGCGCCGTCCAGCGACTGCTCAGCACGATTGCCGAGAGCGTGATCTGAACGAGGTAGAACACGGTGAACGGGTTCGTGGCTCCGCCCGTGACGGCGAGCAGCGCCGTCAGAAGCGCGGTGTCGAACACGAGCACCGAACCGATCACCCCGAAGCAGGACTCCCGTATGGGCCGGCGCACGACGACTGACAGCGCGACATTCGACGCGAGCGCCACGCTCGACAGGCTGAGCGCCCACCAAAAGAGCGGGACGCCGAACCGCCAATGCGCCGCGCCGATGATGAGCACCTGCCCGCAAAGCGTGATCCAGCGCAAACGGACGAGCCACGGGAGAGAGGCCCGCCCGAATTCACGCAACTCGGGCGAGCCTTGCAGCGCGATGCTCATTGGATCGCGAACGCGGAGACCGTGTCGTCGACGAAGTGCGGGACGAGCAGGCGAGCGCGTCGCGTGTCGTACCCAATATCGGCGGGCGTTTCTTGGTTGGCCAGCGCCACCTCGAACGTACCTCCGAGCTTGCCTCGAAATATGGACGAGGCCTCGAAGCTCGTGACGAACAACCAATCACCGTGCTTCACGATCCCGGCGAGGCCGCCGGCCGGTGTCTTCGTTACGTCGAGCTTGCTGCCTTTTCCGTCGAGACGATAGAGCTCGCTCGCGCCGAATGGAGCGACGACCAATCCCCGTTCCGTCCAGACGATGCTCGTCGGGCGCCCTAATTTGCCCTTCGCAAGCGGTTTCACGCGCTTGCCCTCGATGACATACACGGCCTCGGTCCCGACTGCATCGAACCTTCCGGTGGGCGGTCCCGCGTCCGATAGATAGACCTTTCCGTCGTCACCCGTCGTGAGGTCATACACGAAGGTCGATCCCGGGATCGGGATGTCGCCCTTCGCAGCACCGGTCTTCAGATCGAACGTGCGCACGGTCGAGATGTCGGCGACGTACAGCACGCCGCTCGCGATGGTGAGCCCGGTCGGAGCATCGAGCCGGACGCCGTTCTTGCCTCCTGCGATCCATTTCAAGCTCGTCACTTCCCCAGCCGGTGAGAGCACGGAAATGAAGCCATTGTTGTCCTTGACGATTGGCTTGCCATGGATGTTCGACACGAGATACCGATCCGCGTCGGCGTCGTACAGGACGCTCTCAGGGGACGAAAAACCTTTGTAGCGTACGACGGCTTGGGATGCGGCCTGGGGAGCGGGAGTGTTCGAAGCCGCGCTCGGCTCGGAAACGGGCGCCTCGCCGCCAGCCGTTTCAGCGGGTCTGGTCTGCCCGCTGCAGGCGAGCGCACCCATGAATACGAGAGAAAGCCAGATCGGTGAACGTGTCATGAAATCCTCACTCTGCGTTTGGAACGCATCATTTCGACTTTGGGAACTCGAGCTCGAGAAATTGCATCGCGATGCGCTGCGCGAGCGAGAGTCGCGCTGAAACGCGAAACCCTCACTCACTCGCACGCGCGCACTCGGACGCTACTTGGTAACGACGGCGATGCCGTGCGGCCGCGCCGGGCCCGTCGGGATGTCTCGGTTGAAGTCCAGATCGAACGCCGGATCCCGGACCAACTGGTCATTCACGATGTTCAGCGCGTGAATCTTGTGATCACCGTCTACTTTGACCACGCCGCTCGGGAAGAGGTCTTGCACGAGAAAGTAATCGGCTACGACGGCTCGGTCTTCGTTCGGAGTGAACGTCACGTAGTGCGGGCCGGAATTCTGCCCGAGACTGACGACATTGATGATCGACGGATGCTCCCGGTTCTCGATATTGATCCACACGACCTTGCCGTTCAGGCCCTTGTAGTTCAGCGTGATCACCAGGCGCGTTCCCGCCCTGTTGATCTTGAACAGGTGCGGCCAAGGCGCGGCCGCGCCGGGCAGCGCGAACTGATTGAAGTCGACGGCGGGCTGGGCCGTGCCTTCTTGCGTGTTCACAAGGTAAAGCTTCCCGTCGAATACGCCCGTCACGTAGGCCCGCAGCTGCGGGTCACCCGGAATCAACTCGACATTGATCGTGCCCGGCGGATTGTTCGGATCGCCGACCTTGATCGTCTTCGTGATCGTCTTGGTAGAGAGATTCCAGACGCGGACCGCGCCGCGCGGGGTGATATGGCCGTCGACCACGCCAGGAACGACATTCAGCGTGTGGAGGGGGCACACGAAGTCGCTCGTCAGGAGCAGGTTGTGCGGCTCGTCGATGGCGATACCGTGTGGGTTGAAGCCATCGAGCGGCGGTACGAGCGGCCATTGCCCAATCTCGTCATTGTTGGCGTTGTACTCCACGACTCGGCCGGGGGCCGACCCCGCCGCACCGCCCATGAACGTCGTAAAAAAGCCGCCGGCCGCCTTCGGTACGAACTCGTCGGCGATCGAGGCCGTGACGGGAAGGGTGTTGGCCTTGATGAACTTCGGCGCACGCGGCGTGGTGATGTCCCAAAAGAAGTTTTGATTCTGAACTCTCAGGATGCTGAGCAGGCCGCCCCCCGCGAGCGTCTTACCATCTGCGGATACGCCGACATGGTGCGGCTCGTTGCCGATGGCGCCGTTACTGAGTGGAATGGCCGTCGGCAACCACTTCGGCAGCGGTGCGATGTTGACGACTTTGCCGTACTGCGGGGACGCCTTGTCGAAGTCCACCACCCCGAAGAAGTCAGGGGCTTTGTGAGCCGCGTCCCCGGCCCACACGTAGAGCGTGCTTTGTAAGGCTAGAGCACGGGGAGCGGACGA
>DATHEN010000049.1:0-4254 GCA_035318565.1 Polyangiaceae bacterium | reverse complement strand
GTGCTCGACCGTTCCCATAACGTCGCGCGCACTCAGATAGGCACGCCAGGTTCGCGGCGGAGCCGCTACCTCGGCCGCGAGCTCCTGGCAAAGGCTGTCAGCGCCTCCGAGGCCACCGAGATTTCCCCCAATCATCGAACTGTGTCTGCGACTGGTTACAAAGAAGCTCATGGGTCCCGTCATTGTGCCGGCGTCGGGATCTGCCGCAACGCCCGCATCTTCCACGGTATCGGCGTCCGTCTGGCCATCAACTCCGGCATCAGGAACCATCGAATCCACGGCGCTGTTGGCGCCCGTGCCCCCCGCGTCCGGAGAGGCGGTCGCGCTTGCGTCGTCGGGATCTGGAGATCGTTGCGGGCCGCTATCCATTACTCCAGCCGGGAACGCCCGCCACTCTGGGTGGTGTTCTCCGCAAAGCCGCTCGCATCCTGCGAGCGACGCGCATGCCAACACGCAAGCTGCGAACCTCATGGCGGTGTCTCCACGCCAATCGCCACGCTGCCCCAGAGATCCCATACCGAAGGCCGCGGCACGCTCGGGCCAACGCAATCGGAAGGTGTCGCCGCAACCGGAATCTGCTGCAGAGATATATTCAGCTGCAAGAGCCCCGATAGCGCGCCGGTCCACTGCCACCGCGCACGCCCAGACAACACGGGTCCAAATACAAAGGTGTCCTGCGCTGGCTCCACGTGGCGCTGGCGCGACCATCCGAGCCGAAATCCCGCGGAGACCACGTACCGAACAGGTGCGAGCCGTGCCAAATGCAGCTCGGCGTCTGCTTCGATTGCGCCGCCGTGGAACGGCAGGTTGGCTGAGCCCTCGCGCGGCTTCTCCTCGCGGCCGAGGTGCTGAGCAGTAACCGGGCTTCGATACAAGCCCATAATTGGCCCTGCGACGATACGACTTCCGAACGCTGTGTCGAGCGGCGCGAACGATGGGCTAAACCACAGGTGAGACCAGCCGAGACTTGGGAAGATCGAGACCGCACCAAATGGATCGATCGGCGTTCCGACCTCGGTCATCAACGAGAGACTGTTGCGATCGAGTGCGACGTCGATTTCGGCGAGATCCTCGAGATTGCTTTCCAGCAGGGCCGGTTGGCGGAAGCCAGGTGTCACCACGCGCGGGTGCTCCGAGTCGAGCCACAACCGCTTGTTGCGATTTGAGGCTAGGCGCTCGCGCAAGGAGGCGGCGCCCAGGAGGACGCCCCACTGCAGAACGCCCTCCTTGCCACCGAGATGAACAGCAACTGCGCCCTGAAATTGAGCGTGTCGCCAGATGAGCGGCCCGCCGCTCGTACCGCGCTGCGCGCTCGATGCATACGACAGAAGCAGGGTGTCGTCGCCTAAAGAACCGAGCACGGCATACCGGTCGGTCTCATCCATCGATTCCCAGAGTTGCTCGACAGTGATCATCGAGCGCCGTGAGGCTGGGATTGACGGACAAACGTTGACGCCCGCCCGCGCGCGAAGTTCAAGTTCAGCCGGATATGGCGGCACGCCCGGATTGATCTCGTCAGGTATCCGCACAGGCCGTAGCGCTCGAGTAAACGCGTCGCGGTCTGGGGGGGACACCACGAGAGCAGCGAGGTCGAGATCAGGCCAGGTCAAAATCTCCACCGAATGGTGTTCCGACCATGGCGAGTCGAGAATCGGCAGCACCGCGACCTCCACCGGTCGTACGTTCGGCGTGCGTGCGGTTTGCTCTCGACAGCGAACGAGCTGCGGCTCGATCGAGCTACAGCCATCGATCACGTGCAATGCCGTAAGAAGCAGCAAACCACCTCTCTGCGCAGGCCGAAAGTCCTCGATGAGAGCGGCGGAGCCGACCCGCAGGTCGCCGTCGCAGCGAAGCAT
Organism: Polyangiaceae bacterium; assembly: GCA_035318565.1. GTDB lineage: Bacteria > Myxococcota_A > Polyangia > Polyangiales > Polyangiaceae > DATDJP01. Next base: position 2,398 of record DATHEN010000049.1, on the reverse strand, counting down.
GATACCTTGTTGCTCTACCGACTGCTGCGCGCGCGCCCGGTCCCCAACGACGAGCATGAGCACGGCGAACGCGAGAACTATTGCTGGGGTTGAGGCAGGCCGCATAGCTCAATCAACTCGTGGATCAGCCGGTGCAACTCACCCTCGTCTCGAACCTTCGACACGCCGAGACTGAGTGCCTTTTGAGCAGCGATGCACTTGGTCCGACCACTGCTCATTGCGCCGATGCCGGTGCTCGCGCTCGAAGTGCTGAGGGCGCTGGGTGCTGGCCTAGCTGCACTAGCCGCGTCCGCGGGTGCCAGCTGTGCGGCGCGAGCCGCGTCGGTGCTCAAGCAGAGGGAATGCTCTACGCGCTCACCCAAGAACCAGCCAGTCACCGCCCTGTTGCAGCGCATGTACACGCCCGTTGGCGTGCCCACGATGAGTCCGACCGCGAAGCAACCCAAGGCTGCGCCCACCCGAACGGGATCGGGAAGCTCCGACCCAAGTCTTCGAAAGCCTGCGTAACTCAACAGCACGCCGCCGACGAATGAGAATAGCGACGCGACCAGCAGCTGCGATATGCCGGCCGATACCGAAAAGCCTGTCAGTAGGCCCAGCATTAGGCCGAATGCCAGGAAGCCTGACGCCAGCACGAGTAAGCCATCGCTGCCGCTTCGAGACGGAACGACCATCGACCTGATCGGCGCTGGACCCTCTGGCGTCGGGTCGCCATCACTAGACGCTCCAGGAGGTCGCGCTTCCCTCAGCTCAACTGTCGGCTCGCTCCCCATGCGTCCGCCTCCGCCTTCGGCGCACTCGCGGGACGCCTGCGCGGACGCTAGCAGGCGTCCGCTCAACGTGACTGTGAGCTGCGCCACTTCTATTACACGGCGCGCGTTCCTTGCAGGTGCAAGGCAACCGTGGAGCTGATGGGGAGCTTCGAGCCGTGCGTTCGATCAGCTTGTGAAGGCGCGCGCGCCTGCAGCTCAAGGCGCAGATCTTCTGTCGGACGCGCATCCGCTGGTAGCACAGCTTCTCGTGATGAGGTGACCGACGTGCAGCGTCTGGCGTGGCACCCCGGCGGCAACTGCAACGTGGCGAGCGCAACCAGTCGCGACGCGCACCAGCACGTCTGTCCACCAACTGCGTCTCAACAGCTAGACACGGCGACGGCAGGCGTGCGCTTGAAGGGCAAACGCTTGCGCAATATGCGCGGACCGCTTCTGAGACAACACGAGGCGGCCACTGTATCCAGGCCGTCACGTACCGGCTACTGTGATCGGCCAAAGTCCCGCCGACGGGCGAACAGAGGATGCCGGTCGAGCCAAGCAGCTCACAAACGGGCCGCGCACCAAGACGCGCGGGTGCTGGTTGGCCGTCCCGGCACAACCACTGATGACGCGGCACGCTTCGCGCATCCCGAGTGACGGGCGTGAGCAACCAGGGTGTGTTCCACGCACGCTCAGTCCAAGAGCTAGCGGTCGGGTGATGCGGTGACGAGGGGCAAAACTAGCGAAGCAGATGACGCGGCACCATCATCGCGTCAGCCAGGGCACGATCGGCTCAACGCCGACAGCGCTCCGACCCTACCGACAATCACCATGCCCAAGGGCGGCGGGGCGATTCGCGGGATGGGCGAGAAGTTCGCTGCCGATCCGGTGAGGGGCAGCCTCGGAGGAACGGTTCCGCTAGCCGTCAGTCCCGGTCGATCCGCGTTCGGGCCCGCGCTAGCAGTGCACTATGACTCGAGCGCCGGAAACGGCCCGTTCGGGTTCGGCTGGCAGCTCGCCGTTCCGGCAATCACACGCAAGACCGATACCGGCCTACCCCGCTACTTCGACCGCGAGTCAAGTGACACGTTTATCCTCGCGGGTAGCGAAGACCTCGTACCGCTGCTCGAGGATATGGGCGCCGCCGGTTGGTCGCAGCCGGTGGTTACGCGGAGCTTGCACGGGCGCCGCTACCGTGTGGAATCGTACCGCCCGCGTGTTGAAGGATCCTTCGCGCGGATCGAGCGCTGGACCAACCTGGCGGACCCCAGCGACTGCTGCTGGCGTTCGATTGCCAGGAACAACGTCACCAGCTGGTACGGCAGAACGCCCGAGAGTCGGATCTCCGACCCGGAGCACGCTGAACGCATCTTCTCCTTCCTGCTGTGCGAGAGCCACGACGACAAGGGCAACCTCATCGTCTATCGGTATGCGGCCGAGGACTCGCGCGGCGTCCCCAGCGCGGCACACGAACGCAACCGCACTCCGGGGAGCCGAGCGGCGCACCGCTACCTCAAGCGCATCCTGTACGCGAACCGCGAGCCGTACCTGCCGGACGTGAACGCGCCCGCACCGCCGCCGGCGCCCACGGACTTCTGCTTCGAGCTGGTGTTCGACTATGGCGATCACCACCCGTCGGTGCCGCT
>DATHEN010000048.1:0-3664 GCA_035318565.1 Polyangiaceae bacterium | reverse complement strand
CCCGGCAATCACGACTGGTATGACGGCCTCGACGGCTTCGGCCGCATGTTTCGCCGTCACGTCGACTACGCCCACGATGGGCAAGCGCGTCCTACGCTACACGGCTCGACGCGTACGCTGCTCGGGCACTATGCGGAATGGGCGCGGGAGTTCGTGCGCGGCGGGCAGGTCGAAAAACCCAAGACGCTCGATTTGATCGGATACACGGCCGTGCAGGCTGCCAGTTACTTCGTGCTGCCGCTTGCCGCCAATCTCAGCGTGCTCGCCGTCGACCGCCAGCTCAAGCACGTCGATTCTCGCCAGCAACACTTTTTCTCGTCGTGGCTGAATCAGAACCTCGCCATCAGCCCGTTGGTGATCTTGCCGGATCCGGTGTACCCGTTCGGCGTCCCGAGCCGCACCGGCATCGAATCGGTGCAGGCACTCGGTCTGACGTTGCCGGCGCGCCCGCATCTGATCGTTTCCGGGGACATCCATCACTACCGTCGTGACGTCGAAGGGCCCACGCTTCACATCACTGCCGGCGGCGGAGGCGCGTTTTTGCATCCGGCAGCCCTCGGCGGCATCGGCCTGAAAGCGGGGGCCGAATGGCCCGATGCCACGCAAAGCCGGGTGCTGCTCCGGCAGGTGGCCTGGAAAGTAGCGCTCGGCCGCTCCGGCATCATCCCGCACATTGCCGTCGTGCTGCTGCTGGCTCCTGCCTTGCTGGGAGGCGAGGCCGCACGACCAGCGTGGATTGCGCTGGGAATCGGCACGTTGCTCGTGGCAGCGCTGCTGCGTCTCGTGGGCGGCTTGCGCAGGCGTTTGGGGATGACGGACATACTGGCCTTGCTCATGGCGGCGTGTATCAGCGCGTGTGGTCTGGGCCTCAGGATCGCGTTCGAGCGCTTGTTGAGCGAATGGATGGATCCTGCAGTCGTGCCGTGGACCGCCGCGCTGTGTGCTTTGCTCGTGCTCGCCCCGCTCGGCGCGTGGTGGTTCGGTCTCTACCTGGCGTCGCTCACCCGCTTTGGGTACGAAAACCTGCAGGCGTTCGCAGCCCTGGATCACCCCGGCTTCAAGCATTTCGTGCGCTTCAGAGTGCGCCGTGACGGCAGCGCCGTGGATGGCTGGTGCGTGGGGTTGGTCGATCCGATTCGCGAAGGCGAGCAGCCCGTGCTGGTGGACACCTTCACCTGGCGTTCCCGTTGAAGGCTGCAGCGGCGACGCCGCTCATTCTGCAGGTAGGCAGAAGTTCCAAGCTACGTTATGCCTCGGTCCGGAGGTCACTGATGCGGCGAACTGTAGGGTTGGTTGGCTTGATGAGCCTCGCGCTCGCCTTCGCTGGTTGCGGGGGAGACGACCCCGAGGATGACGACGGTTCCGATCAGTGTGCGGATGCGCCCTCGTTCGAAGAGGTCAGTGCTTTTCAGGTATGTATCAACTGTCACAATTCGAGCAAGACCGACCAGGCCCGCAACGGCGCCCCGCCGACCATCAACTTCGATAGCTACGAGGCTGCGGCGCAGAACGCCGACCGCGCCGCGCACGAAGTCGGTCAAAGCGACATGCCGCCGCCGAGCTCGGGCTTCACGTTGACCTCCGCGCAGCGCTCGGCGCTCGTAAAATGGGCAGACTGCGGCGCGCCGCGTTAGGCTTCGATGATGCACGAGCCTCAGAAGCAGATGTCCGAAGCAGCGCAGGACGTGCTGCAATTCTGGTTCGGCGCCGAAGGTGACCCGAGCTTCGGCAAGCCACGCCAGGAGTGGTTTCGACGCGACGCCAGCTTCGACGCGGCGGTTCGCGAGCGCTTCGCCGACCTGCATGCCGAGCTGGCGCAGGGCGGCGGAGAGAGCTGGCTCGGCGGGGCGCGTTCCACGCTGGCGTTCATCATCGTGCTCGACCAGTTCTCGCGTAACTTGTACCGCGACGACGCGCGCGCCTTTGCCGCCGATCCACTGGCGCTGCGGGCGGCCGAACTCGGCATCTCGAGCGGCTTCGATCGCGAGCTCACGCTCGTCGAACGTCCGTTTCTGTACATGCCTTTCATGCACAGTGAGACATTGGCCGACCAGGATCGCTGCGTGGCGCTGTTCGAAGAGCTGGCGCGTGAAGATCCCAGCGCGCCGAACCTGAGCTTTGCGCTCCGGCATCGCGAAATCGTCGCGCGCTTCGGACGTTTCCCGCATAGAAACCGCATCCTCGGCCGAACGAACACGCCCGAGGAACAAGCCTTCCTGCTCGAGCCGAACTCCTCGTTCTGAGCGTCCGCCCGCCGGCGAGCGTCACGAGCCGAACCAGGCCACTGGGCCAGAGATAAAACATTGACGGGCGCCGGGAGCCGCGCGAACGAGCCTTTCGATGGCAGACCCGCTGCTCGCGCTCAAGCTTCCGTTCCAGCTCGCGCTCCGCGCGGCGTTCGGGGACGAATGGGCTGACGCCGACCCCGTGATCCGGCGTTCGGATCGCGCAGACTGCCAGGCCGACGTCGCGCTCGGCCTCGCCAAAAAGCTCGGCCGTCCACCCCGGGACGTGGCCGCCGCGCTGCTCCAGCAGCTCGACGTGAGCGCGATCTGCAGCGGCGCCGAGATGGCCGGCCCAGGCTTCATCAATCTGACCTTGCGAGGCGAGTGGCTCGCGCAGCAAACCGCTGCCCTGCGTACGGACGTGAAGCTCGGCGTCGCTCCCGCGGAGCGCCCCGAGACCGTGGTCGTCGACTACTCGTCCCCGAACGTCGCGAAAGAGATGCACGTCGGCCATCTACGCACCACGATCATCGGCGATGCGCTCGCGCGAGTCATGGAGTTTTTGGGCCGGAGCGTGATCCGGCAGAATCACCTCGGCGATTGGGGAACGCCGTTCGGGATGTTGATCGAACATCTGATCGACGCCGGAGGCGACGTAGCCGCGGAGCTCACGGCCGCCGATCTCGAGAGTTTTTACAAGCAGGCCCGCGCCAAGTTCGACGCAGACCCGGCGTTCGCGGACCGCTCGCGACGCCGCGTCGTGCTCCTGCAGAGCGGGGACGAACACACGCTCGCGCTCTGGGCGGAGCTCGTCAATGAATCCAAGCGTTACTTGAGCGCCGTGTACGCGCGCCTGGGCGTGAGCTTGGGCGACGCCGACATTCGCGGAGAAAGCTTCTACAACCCGATGCTCGACCAGGTCGTGCGGGATCTGGACGAAAAAGGTCTGCTCGTGTCGAACGACGGCGCCCTGTGCGTGTTTCCGTCCGGCTTCACCAACAAGGCGAACGAGCCGCTGCCACTGATCGTACGCAAACAAGATGGCGGCTATGGTTACGCCGCGACGGACCTGGCGGCGCTCCGCTACCGCACGAGTGTGCTCGGTGCTTCGTTGGTTCTGTACGTGGTCGGCGCGCCGCAACAGCAGCACCTGGCGATGGTGTTTGCGGTCGCGCGCGACGCCGGTTGGCTCCGTCCCCCGGCGCGCGCGGAACACGTGGCGTTCGGCTCCGTGCTCGGCGCGGACAAGAAGATGTTCAAGACGCGCAGCGGCGAGAGCATCAAATTGATGAGCTTGCTCGACGAGGCCGTGCAGCGCGCCGCGGCCGTCGTGGCCGAGAAAAATCCGAATCTCGCTCCGGAGGCACGTGCCGACGTCGCGCGTCAGGTCGGCATAGGAGCGGTGAAATACGCCGATCTGTCGAGCGATCGCATCAAAG
>DATHEN010000047.1:0-2951 GCA_035318565.1 Polyangiaceae bacterium | reverse complement strand
CACGGCGGCACGGGGGTCGGCCTGACGATCGTGCGCGGCATAGCCCGCGGACACGGTGGAGAAGCGCGGGTCGCTTGGCCGGCGAGCGAGCACATCGGCGGCGCGTTCTTCGACGGGGCGGCCTTTTACATGGTGTTGCCGGAGCAAGCCCGGCCGCCGTCGTATCCAAGTCAGCCCACACTCGCCTGACGAAGACACGATCATGAGCTCCGATGCGGAGGTGTACCTTGACTGGAACGCCACTACGCCGCCGCTTCCGGAGGTGCTCGAAGCGATGCACGCTGTCGCTCTGTCGGCCTGGGGCAACCCTTCGAGCGTGCACGCTGCGGGCCGGCGCGCTCGTGTGCATGTGGAGGAAGCGCGCGAGGAGCTAGCCGGAGCGCTCGGCAGGTCGGCGCGCGACGTGTGGTTCACGTCCGGCGGCACCGAGGCGAACAATCTCGCACTTTCGGGCGCGCCGGCGCTCGTGACGAGCCGCATCGAGCATCCCTCGGTGGTGCGCTCTGCTGAAGGTCTAGCGGAGCGCGGAGTTGCTGTGCATTGGTTGCCCGTGCCACCGAGTGGCGCCATCGAGCCCGAGCGGGTCGGCGAGGCGCTCGCTGGCGTCACGCCGGGGGCCGTGGTGGCCGTGATGGCCGCGAACCACGAAACCGGCGTAATACAGCCGATTCCGCGCATCGCCGAGGTCTGCCGGGCTCACGGCGCGCTCCTCCACGTCGACGCGGTTCAGGCATTCGGCAAGCTCGATCGAGCGTGGTGGCAGGATGCCGATAGCGTCGCGCTGGCGGCCCACAAGATCCGCGGGCCGAAAGGTGTGGGTGCGCTCGTGGGTCGTCCGGGTTGGGCGCCTCGGCCGGTGCTCCGCGGAGGCGCGCAGGAGCGCGGGCTTCGACCCGGCACGCTGGATGCTGCGGCGCTCGCCGGTTTTCGAGTCGCCGTGCGCTACGCGCAGCTCGGTCCCGAGCGCTATGCCTCGCTCGCAGCGCTGCGCGATCGCTTCGAGCATGAGCTCTCCGCAATCGCACTCGTCAATGGTGAGGGCGCCCAGCGCCTGCCGCATGTCAGCAACTTGTCCGTTCAGGGCTTTCGCGGCGACGAATTGGTCGCGGCGCTCGACTTGCAAGGCGTACGCATTTCGAGCGGCAGCGCATGCAGCGCTGGCACGAGCGAACCCTCGCCCGTGATCGCCGCAATGTTGGGAAGAGGGCGTGCCGAGAGCGCGATTCGTGTGAGCATGGGGGACGAAACGAGGGCGATGGACATCGAGCGCGCGCTTCACGCGTTTAGGCGCGCACTTAGACTTCAGAGTTCGAGTAGCTGAAGTTCCGCATTATCCATCTGGCTGCAGTGCCAGCGCCAGGTACAGGGCGTGGCATCAAGAATACGGAATTGCTTATTAACCAGCGAGTGGCCGGGGCCGGACGCGGTTTCCATTCAATGGAGTTCGATGCGCCCGACGCGTGACAGGCGTTCAGCATTGGAACGCCAGATCATGTTTTAGATGAAATATCGCTCGCAACAGTCGAAGATCGCTGCATTGTTGCCTCATAAATCGCGATTCCGGCTGCTACGGAGGCATTGAGCGAATCGACGGTGTGCGGGCGAACCAAGCGCGCCACGTGGGTGCAGGCGCGGCGTACGGCGCGGCCGAGCCCCGTGTGCTCGGCACCGATCACGAGCACCGTCGGCAGACGCAAATCGAGGGAACGCAGCTCGACGGAGGCCTGTGCATCGAGCCCCACCACCTGAACGCCGGCGTCCTTGAGCTCGACGAGCGCGTTGGTGAGCGATGCGACCCGGCACAGGCGCGCGTGTTCGATGGCTCCGGCGGAGGCGCGAAAGGTGGCGGCGCTGAGCGGCGCTGACGCATGCTCTGGCCAGAGCACGGCCGCCTGCGCCAAACCCACGGCGCTGCGGATCAACGCTCCGAAGTTTTGCGGGTCCTGAATGCCGTCGAGTGCGATGGCCAAGAGCCGTGGATCTTGCAGCAGGGTTTCGAGGGGGAGTAGCTCGAGCGGAGGCGCAAAGCACAGCACGCCCTGGTGTGTTGCTCCGCCGCTCAAACGATCGAGCTCGGCGCGTGAAGTACGCTCGATGCGTGGCACTCCCTGATCGTGAGCGAAGCGCGCGACGGCTTCGAGGCGAGGCCCCGGCTCATCCGCGAGCACGACCCGGCGGAGCCGTGGCCCGTGTGCACGAATGGCCTCGCGCGCTGGCTGTAGCCCGGCAATCAGCCGGCCCTCTTCGCTTGAAGTGACGGCGGGCGGACGCACGAACCTACGTGGTTTCGCTCTCAAGCTCTGCCTTTCGGATCTCCTGCGCGATGGCGCGGGCTGCTCGTGCCGGGTCCGCTGCGTCACGAATGGGGCGGCCGACGACGAGCAAGCTCGAGCCATCTCGGATGGCGCCGCTCGGGGTGCCGGTGCGCTTTTGGTCGTCTGCGCCGCCCTGTGCGAGACGAATTCCCGGAGTGACCAGCAGCACGTCGGGACCGAGCGCCTTTCTCAAGCTGCCCACTTCATTCGCGGAGCAAACGAGCCCTGGGATCCCCGTTGAAACGGCCAGCTTTGCCAGCCGCAGCGCCTGAGCCGCCGGCTGATCGGTGACCCCGGTGGCGTGTAGATCGGCGGCGTCCAGCGAGGTGAGCACCGTGACGGCCAAGAGCTTCAAGGAGCTGGTCTCCGCTGCACGCGCGGCGCGCTCGAGCATGCGCGGGCCGCCGCTCGCGTGCACGGTTAGATAAGTCACTCCGAGTGCCGCGGCGCTCGACACGGCGCGCTCCACGGTTTCTGGAATGTCGTGCAATTTGAGGTCGAGGAAGACCTCGCAGCCGAGCGAGCTGCCCAGCTGCGCGGCGCGCGGTCCTTCACGCACGAACAGCTCGAGGCCGACTTTCAAGACCCCGGCGCTCTCGCACACCTGCTCCGCACCTCGACGAGCCTCGTCGAGGG
>DATHEN010000046.1:0-2252 GCA_035318565.1 Polyangiaceae bacterium | reverse complement strand
ATCTCGGCAATCCCACCGAGCTCGTACACCGGGACGTGTCTCCACAAAACGTGCTGGTGGGCATCGACGGCATCTCGCGCATCACGGACTTTGGTGTTGCGCGCGCCCAATCGCGGTTGACGTCCACGCGTACCGGTCAGCTCAAGGGCAAGATCGCCTACATGGCTCCCGAACAGGCCTCCGGCAAGGAGGGCGTGGATCGGCGGGCAGACGTGTTTTCCTCGGGTATTCTGCTGTGGGAAGTGTTGGCTGCGCGGCGCTTGTTCAAAGCTGAAAATGAAGCCGCCACGCTCTCGCGAGTGATCTCGGAACCGATCACGAAGCTCTCGAGCATCACCTCGGACGTGACGCCGCAGATCAGCGCCGTGTGCATGAAGGCGCTGGAACGCGATCCGGACAAGCGCTTTTCAACATGCGCACAACTGGCCGATGCGCTCGAGCGTGCGTCTCTGGACAAAGTCGCGAGCGGTCGCGAAGTGTCCATCTACGTTTCCGGGGTGCTGGGTCAGGAGATCAGCCAGCAGCGCGAAGCCGTACGCACGTGGCTCGCGCGCAGCGAACCGAGCCAAGTCGGCAGGCCGGAAATGCTCGGTCGGCATGCATTGAGCATGCCTCCTAGCTCGTCGGTCTCAGCGGCCGCCATGTCACTGCCGCGCGGTGAGGGCTCCGACATGATGAGTCACCCCATGATGTCGGGAGTGGCGTCCACCTACCCGCAGGTGCGGGACTCGAAACGCGTGCTGATCGCGATCGCGGCGTGCTTGGCAGCGCTGCTGGTGGGCGCCAGCATGGTGCTGCTCTTTACCGCACCCGCGCGGCAGGCCACGCTCACTCAACCGAGTGATGGCCCGGCAGAATCACCGCCGGCCGCCGCGCTGCCGGCCGCGGCCGCTCTGCCCCATCCCGCGCCCGAGGTAGCGGCCGCACAGCCGAGCCAGCTCCCAACCGAAGCCCCCAAAGCCGCGGCATCCTCCTCCTCCGGCGCTGTACGGGCTGGACGCGCAGAATCGGCCGCGGACGAACCGCCGCCGCGCTCCCGTCCGATCGTGCGACGCTCCGCCATTGCGGCCCCCCGTGCCGCTCCGGCCGCACGGTCTCCCGAGCCGGCCGAGAAGCCGGAGCGCCGGCCCGAAGACGTGAATCTCAGTAATCCGTACCGCTGAAGCTCGTCGTCCTGTGACGGTCGTGAAGAGGCAGTCGGTGCTGCGCGTTGACACGGCGGCGTCTGACTGCTAGTTGTCCGCGCGCTCGAGAACGCGACAACACTCGCATTTTCGCGTGGTTATGCCGGTAGGTCCCCGTGGCAGTAAAGAGAGTCTGTCTATTCACCGGGAATGCGAACCCCGACCTGGCGCAAGAAATTGCGAAGGTACTCGACACACCGCTGGGTGAGGCGAAGGTCTCCCGTTTCAGCGACGGCGAGACGTTCTGCGAAATTCGCGAGAACGTGCGCGGCCTGGACACGTACGTGGTGCAGCCCACGTGCTCGCCGGTAAACGACAATCTGATGGAGCTCCTGATCCTGTGCGATGCGCTGAGGCGCGCGTCGGCCGCGGGGATCACCGCTGTCATCCCGTATTACGGATACGCCCGGCAGGACCGCAAGGTCGCTCCGCGCACGCCCATCACGTCGAAGCTCGTGGCCGACCTGCTCGTCGCCGCGGGGGTGACGCGCGTGGTGTGCGTGGATCTGCACGCCGGACAGATTCAGGGATTCTTCAACATCCCGTTCGATCACTTGTACGCGTTGCCCGTGTTTCTCGACGACTACCTGAAGCAGCGCTTCAACGAGAACGCGGTGTTCATCGCTCCGGATGCCGGCGGCGTGGAGCGCACGCGCGCCTACTCGAAGCGCCTGGGAGCCTCGCTCGCCATCATCGACAAGCGCCGTGAGCGGGCCAACGTAAGCGAGGTCATGCACTTGATCGGCGACGTCGAGGGCAAAGACTGCATCATCGTCGATGACCTGATCGATACCGCCGGCACGCTCTGCAACGCAGCTCGCGCCGTCATGGATGAGGGAGCCCGACGTGTCGTCGCCGTTGCCACGCATGGTGTGCTGAGCGGCCCGGCCGTGCAGCGCATCGAGGCTTCCCCGCTCGAGGAAGTCGTGGTCACGAACTCGATTCTCCCGAGCGAAGAAGCCAGAAACTGCAAAAAGATCCGCTTCGTGTCGATCGCCCGCCTGCTCGGCGAAGCGATCCGACGCATCCACAACAGCGACTCGGTGAGCTCGCTGTTCGTGTGATCGC
>DATHEN010000045.1:0-2929 GCA_035318565.1 Polyangiaceae bacterium | reverse complement strand
CGAGCAGCTCGGGCGCGATGCCCGTGCCGTCATCGGTCACCGACACGCGCGTGTAGTCACCCGCGATCAGCTCGTCGTCCGCAGGCACATCGCCCGCTTCCAGCGTGACGTTGCAGGCGTCGATGGTCAGGTGTCCGCCATGCGGCATGGCATCGCGCGCGTTGATGCTCAGGTTCAAGATCGCGCTCTCGAGCTGCGCGGGATCGACCTCGCACGGCCACAGATCCGCGTTGCACATGACTTCGATCTCGATGGTCTCGCCCAGCGTCCTGCGCAGCAGACCGGCCATGCCGCGCAGCAGCTGCTCGATGTCGGTTGCGCTCGGCCGCAGCGGTTGCTGGCGCGAGAACGCGAGCAGGCGTTGCGTGAGCGAAGCCGCGCGGCGGCACGCGTCGAGCGCCATCGCGCCGTAGTTGCGGAGGTTCGCGTCGGGGTTCGACTCGAGCCTCATGATCTCCAGGCTGCCGCTGATCACCGTCAGCAGGTTGTTGAAGTCGTGGGCCACGCCGCCCGTGAGGTGGCCGATCGCCTGCATCTTCTGCGCCTGAGCGAGCTGACCGCTGAGCCGCTCGTTCTCGCGCTGTGCGCGCTTGCGATCGGCGATGTCGAGCATGCTGCCGCGGATCCAGCGTCGCTCCGGATGCGGCAGATCCAAGAGCCGTACCTCGCACTCGAGCAACGCGCCCGAGGCATGCTGATGCAACCACTCGAAGACCGGCCGCTCGCCCGCCAGCGCCGCCGCTATCATCGGCAGCGAGCGCTCGACGCTGCTTCCACCGTCTGCTTGGGTGGGCGGGCTGAGCTCGAGCAGCCCGAGCTCGAGCAGCTGCTCGCGCGTTCTACCGAACAGCTCGCTCGCCTTGCTGTTGACCTCGACGAACTTCGCCGTCTCCACGTCGAGGATCACCATCGCCTCGGGCGCGTGCTCGACCAGCAAGCGAAAGCGCTGCTCGGCCTGCCACATGGCCTGCTGCGTCTTCCAGGTACGCAGTCCATCCCCCATACGGGCCGCGATCGCCGCGAGCAGGGCGACCTCGGAGTCGTAGACGTGTGCCACGCGACAATGGTGGATGCCCAGGATCCACGGCTTGTCCACCTCGGTGTGCACGGCCGCGAACAGCATCGAGCGCACCGCAAACGGGTTGCTCGCCGGCGGCTCCACGGGGAGCGGATTGAACTCGGGGTCGTGGCGCACGACGCCGCCGCGCTGGCCCAGCGCCAGCTCCAGGCGTTCGGCGACCAGAGCATCCACGGGCACCCGCAGGCCCTTCTCGCGGCGAAACTCGGGGGTGGTCTGCTCGTAGACGATGGTGAGCTCGGCGGCCTTGGGGTCGCACGGATAGGCCAGGAACGCGCGATCGCAGTCGAACAGCGCGAGCAGCTCGCCGAGCAGCCGGTCGAACATCGGCTCGGCCACGGGTGCGGAGAGCAGGATGCGGTTGATCGGCTCGAGCGCGGCCAACAGCGCGTGCTCTCGCTCCCGCAGCTTGCGCTTCTCGTGTTCCTCGGTGATGTCGAACGAAGCCAGGATCGCGTAGCGGACGCCGTCGATCATCAGCGCTTTGAGCCGCACGAAATAGAGCACCAGCCCCTTGGGCGTGGCCAGCCGCGTCTCGTACGTACGCGGCTCACCGGTCTGCAACACCTCGTCGATCAAGCCCGTGATCCGGGCGCGATCGGCGGCGGGCAAGAGCCCGTCGATCGGGATACCGAGCACCGCGTTCCGGTCGAACCCATGCTCGACCAGGTTGGCGTAACGAACGCGCCGCTCGTGATCGAGCAGCACGATCGTGAGCGGCGTCGCTTCCAGCAGCGACGGCCAGATCTTTTCGAGCTGCAGCTCCGCCAAAGGCACCCTCCCCCGTAAGCGTCCTATCCCACGCGTCGGTTCGCTTGCGGCGTGATCCCGAGTACATCGCGGAACTCATTGAGCTTGGCGAGCGCGGCGCGAGATTCCGCGGCATCGAGTTGCAGGAAGCGGACGGCTTCGTCGGGCTGGTCGGGGGGGAAGGTGCGAATCGGTTTGGGTAGTACCCAATTCAATGCGGTCACCATGCCGCGCACGACGGTGGAGGGGCTCATGAGCGCGACGGGCAGCATCGAGCCGCGCCGGGTCCAGAGCTCGGCGAGGTACTTGCGCTGCGCGGCGTTCGGGCCGCCGCCCGCGGTGTAGACCAGGATGCCTTTGAGGGCGCGGCCGTTGACTGCCAAGTCATCGACGTAGGCGCGCCACTCCTCGTCGAACGGGTTTGTCAATCCGTGCACGCAGACACGGACGCTGCCCGCGTTGGCCCACCGGAACGTGCGCTCGGCGACTTCGGTCATGGCGCATCATACACCTGCAATGCCGGGCGCCGACACTGGGGGAAGGCCTACCCGGGGTTGGCCAAAGAACGCGGTCTACGGGCTGCAACGCCGCAATGTGAGGGCGCAGCGGCTCGCATGACGCGCACGAGCATCCAGCGGTAAACGAATTGACCATGGACCGTAGGCGGTGACTCGGTCATGTGCGGAAAGCTCCTGCTCGAACAGCGGCAGCGCGTCGTGCAGCGTACGCTGCCACTTCGCATCGACGGGTTCCGCTTCGCGCACCGAGTCCATTCGACCGAAGTACCTCGCGAGCTCTGCGCGTTCTGGTCCTCCAAGCCACGTACCACCTCACCGTGGTCGACACGGTCACTCGACACGGTGGCAGACACCTTGTTTTGGCTCGGCCAAATTCCCCAGAGACTCATGCCCACGACTTTCACTAGTAGATCGGCGGTCCGCTCCGACCGAGCGAGAGATTGAAAAGCAACTTTCTGCATCGTTCGCGCCCGTCCGCTCGATGAACTGGACGCGACACGCTGGGCACAACCGTGCCCGCGCACGGAGTTCTATATCGATGCGATCATTCGTGCTTCTGCTCCTCGTCTGTGGCCTCTCGTTT
>DATHEN010000044.1:0-2279 GCA_035318565.1 Polyangiaceae bacterium | reverse complement strand
GGGCAAAGATGCTCGATCGTCCAGCGTGCGCGACCCCCCGCCAACTGCGCGTCACGCATCGGGCACTGAGCACTCGTCCGCTGACGGTTGATCGGGCCGTCACCCCGACGTCACTCCGTCCGGCTCGCGTTCCGCCATAGCCCCATCGAACGTATCCGCCGGAACCAGAACAACCAACATCTCCGGCCCCCGCTCCACAATCGCCGCCCTGCTCCCCACTTTTCCCGCCAAACGTCGCACTCTTTCGAAGTCGTGCAACGCCGCGGCATCCAGCGCCAGCTGGCAGAGCGTTGCACGGCACTCCACGTGCACCAGCGCTTCTGAGAACTCGACCGACGCGAACAGATCGCGTGCGCTCGCCTCACGCCGGGGAGCGGTTCGGAGGTCGACGCGCTCGCTCTGCCACGCCGTTTCCACTTCTCGCAACACCGCGCCGTCGAATTGTGCGCCAGCGCTCTCGTTCCAGTTCGCTGCAGCCGTCGCTTCCGGCGGGGCGACGGCCGGCGCGCTCGGCGGCGGCACTATTGCCGGCTGCGGCGGGACAGCGGGAGCGGGCTGCACCGTTGTCGGTGCCGGTGCCGGTGCCGCGACCGCACCCGGCGCCCGCGCGTCATCGTCCACCAGCGCCAGCCAACCGACAGCCGCCGCGCCGACAACAGCGACGGACACCGCCACCACCCACCTCCGTCTCAATTGCCGCCCCTCCACCAGAACTGGCCGCGCAGGGACCAGAATGCGTAAAACGGCTGGTTGATGATGCGCACACTCTGATAGTTCGAGAGGCGGTCGCCCGCGACGGAAGCGCTCTGTTCCAGGCGCAGGGTGGGAGTGGTGTTTCCTTGCGAGGGCAAGTGGCTGCCGGGGCCGCTCTTGCAGCTGCCGGATTGCCAGCTCAGGGCGGAGTCGCGATCGTGCAGCGTGATGAAGGAGCCGCCGTGCGTTTTGCCGTAGATGCGGTCGGAGCTCCACGTGTACGGGCAGTCCGTCTCGTTGATCTGCCACATGAACTGGGTCTGCGGGGTGATCCAGGTCCGCGGCCAGCCGGCGCCCCAGCCCACATCCGCAACATAGGCGTCGCAGGTCGCGGCACGGGCGGGGGTGGAGCCTTCGCCGGTGCCGGAGTTCGTCGGCGAGCCTAGGATGCTCAGATCGTGCTGCGCCTCGACGGTGTGGCAGCCGCTGAACTGGCCGTACAGGCCGGACCGGGTGCGTCCGACGTCGCCGTCTTCGATCGAGTCGCCTTCTTGCGGCGCGGCGCCGCAGGCGCCAAGCGCGAGCAGCGCGGACACGCTGAACGAAGCGCGCGTGGCGTGTGCCGTGATGCGGCTGACAATGATTTGCATGTTTGCCGCATAGCAAGAGTCGCGCCCCGAGCGGTCGACGCGCCACGAATGCAGCTTTCTATGCCGCAAACCGCGTGAACCCTGGCGTCGTGGTTTCGCGCGGGCGCCGGTGCAGGCGTCGTGAATCGAAGAGGGTGATGCAGTGGTGATGCACTGTCACGCTGATCCGCGATACACGGCGGCACCGGTCCGCGTTGCCGTTCGGCTCAGCCGCGGGTCTAGCGGCGCGCGTTCAATGGGGGCATGTCAGTTCGCCGCTAATCGGCTGTTCATCCGTGCCATCACGAACCACCGCCTCGTAGTTGGCGTGAAGCGCTCCATTCGCGTCGGCCGAGATGACGACTTGCCCGCTCACCGCCTGGTAGCCGAAGTGCTCGGGACTGTCCCGATACACATCCAGCGTATTCTCGATTCCGCCCGAAAAAGCGTATGTGCCAGGACGCACCGCACCGTCGATGAAGGCTTCCGCCTGGATCCTCACTGCTCGCTGAGACGGCGCGGCTTCGAAGGCGTGAAATCCGTAGAGAGTGCCAAATCCACTGTCAATCCAGTAACACGTGGCAGAACCTTCGTGCAGCAGCCCTTTGAACGTCCATTTGGACGTTCCCGGGCTTTGGCATTGCTGGAAGCCGGTCAGGCTGAGCCCGAGCGCGACAAGCGCGCCGAGCTTGCAAGTTCGATTGGCGGTGAGTCCGGTCATGCGTGCCTCCTTGCCTGCGAGGCTCTCTGCTTAACAGCTGGCCTCGGCGGGGTGGAGTCACCATTTCGTTACCAATCGCGCACCCGTGCCCAGATGCTCACCGCGACGCTCGCGGCGACGCTCGCGGCGACGCCGGCCAGCGAATGCGACGTGCGCCTACGGGCGCACGCTGTTCCAGTTCGCGCTTCCGTTCATCTGAGCCGTCAAGAACTCGGCCAGCCCTGGTGTCTGCCACA
>DATHEN010000043.1:0-6349 GCA_035318565.1 Polyangiaceae bacterium | reverse complement strand
CCACCAGCTCGAGCTCCGGCCCGGTGTACTGACCATCGGCCGTAGCGCGATGTGTCAACTGGTCCTGGACGATGCCCTGGTTTCCCGTCGTCACGCCGAGATCACCGTTTCCCGGAGCGCTGCGGTAATTCGCGACCTGGGCAGCGCCAACGGCGTATTCGTGAACGAGAAGCGCATCGAGCAACCGTGCAACCTGGTAGCCGGGGATCGCATCGTGATCGGCAAGCAGGAAATGTGCTTGCGCGCCGGCTCGCTTCTCGACCCCGGAGCAGGGCCCAGCCGCGATCGGCGCTTCGCCGCCGAGACTCTGCATGGCATCGATCCCAAGGACCTCGCTGCCGAAAGCGACGAGCTCGAAAGCGTGGGAGATTCGGAATCCACGCATCAAGGCGATGCCCTCGAGCTGCTCGGCAGTGTAGCGGACAAAGTGCTCGCGCTCGGCCGTGGCGCCGAGGCCGAACGCATGCTCTCGGGTTGCCTGGCGAGCGTGCTGGATGCCGCGCGTACGAACACGCTTCCGTTGCAAACGGCCGAGCGCGCCGTGCTCTACGCCGTCAAGCTGGCCGATGCGACGGGCAAGAGCCGCTGGGTGGACTACGCGGTGGAGCTTTACCGTGCGCTGCGCCG
Organism: Polyangiaceae bacterium; assembly: GCA_035318565.1. Taxonomy (GTDB): domain Bacteria; phylum Myxococcota_A; class Polyangia; order Polyangiales; family Polyangiaceae; genus DATDJP01. Next base: position 5,722 of record DATHEN010000043.1, on the reverse strand, counting down.
GCCCCTGCCGGCGGCGGCCGTGGACCAGCTTTACACGGTGCTGCGCAGCGTCTCGGGTATCAATCTTCAGGCTCTCCGCGAGTACGTCGCCGTGCTGCGCGCGGGTCAACGGCACTTCGGTCCGAACGAGCGCTTCGTGATGCAGCGGATCGAGGGTCTCGAGCGGCTGGCGGCGCTGAAGTAACTTTTTTGGGAGCGGAAGCAGCGCTCGCTTTCGGCTTGGCGCGCCGTCCGAGCGAGAGCGCCGCCGCTTCGGCGATGGTGGCGGAGAGCTCGCCGTCTTCCATACGAGCCAGACGAGCCGTCAGATCAGCGGGCAAGCGCGCCGGCTTCACGCGTTCTGCCGGCGGCTCCAGTGGAACGGATTTGCGCGCCGCTTCCGCCACTCGAAAGCGCAGCGAACGGAACTCGAAGCCCACCTTGCGGAGGCGCTGCAAGATGTCGCTCGACAGCATCGAAAGCTCCTGCGCCCAAACGGCCGACGCCACTTGCACCGTGAGCACTCCGCCCTGCGCCTGCACGGGCTCTGCGCGTTCCGAGATGCGATACCCCACGACCTTCGTCCACACCTCGCGCTCGATGACGACCCGTGCTGCACGGGCGGTGCTGGTGCGCGCCGTCTGCAGCAAGTTGCCGAGCGGAATCGGTCCCCGCGCACCACTCTGCCCGGGTCTCCGCGGCTTACGCGGGCGCGAGCGGCCGTCGGCGTTCATGTCGCGAAGTCAGGTGCTGGCGTGGCCGCGCGTCAATCGTTAGCGCGGCTCGCTCGAAGAACTTGCAGTGCCGAAGGTCGGACTTGAACCGACACGCCCTTGCGGACAGCGGATTTTGAATCCGCCGCGTCTGCCATTCCGCCACTCCGGCTCTCGGACGGGTCTTCTCTACTTGCCTGAGGTGGCTCTGTCCAGTGGCAGTTGATTGGTGCTTATCCGCCGCTCTCGAAACCGGGATAGCGCGCTGTCGAGAGTGGCCCGAAGCGCTGCTGGGTCAAGCTCGTTTGGGCTGTGCGCGGCTCACGGCGCGGTCGGCCTTGCCGAAGATTCCCATCAGGGAACGAGCGCCGCGCGCGACGATGCTCTGGCGAATTGGAGCCAGCGCTTCCTCCGGAAAGCGCGCGAACCAATTCAACTGGCCTTCGGCCCGAGCGATCAGCTGCAGGCGTTCTTCCAGCCACAGGTCCGTCCAGCTCGCGAGCTCGGTATCCGCGCGTTCCAGGGCGATCTCACGCAGCAGGCGCACCGCGTCGATGCCGTGGCGAATGCCGACCAGCGTCATGCGGTACGACTGCTCCCGGCGCATGCCCAGATCCGCAAACTGATTTCGGAACGCGGACAAGCCGCGGCCCACGGCGCGCGTGCCGGCACCGACGTTCAATTGGCGCGCGTCGCTCAGCACCTGGAGCTCGCTGAGCGCGCGGATTGCGTGCGCTGCCACGAGCTGCATGGGCAACGCAGGCGGAGTGTCACCCGCGCGTTCGGCTTCGATCGCGGGATGACGCGACGCGGAGCGTTCCGATTGGAACAACTCCGCCACTACTGAACGAAGCAATCGTACATCAGGGGTCATTCCGAAACCTCGCGAACAGCGGCTCCAGGCCGGCTCAGGGGAGGGTGCTCACGGCACCGATGTTCGCAAAGTGGGAACGCGCTCTCTTCAGAGCAATGGGCTGGCGTGAACTTCGTGAAATCGAGCGCGGTGCAATCACGCAACGAATCCGCGGCGAGCGTAGTGAATTGCCTCGCTGCGACGGAAACGTCGCTCAGAATTCGCCGCGGGACACGATGCCGTAGCCGGAGCCGACGCGCGCCGGCGAAAGCATCCAGGCTGCGTCGTTCCGCACGAGCACCTTCTTTTGCGAAGAGATGCCCCAGATGAACAGCGCGGCGCCGGTGGTTTGCATTATCCCGTCCAGCACGAGCAGAGTTCGTACTCCGTCGTTGCAATTGTCGTCGAGGTCGTTATCGAAGGCTTGTTGGCAGGTGTCGTCGCGCGATACGAGCGTGACCCAGGGTCCGACGACGGGAACCGCGAGCCAGCCGCTCTGGTTCGGGAAGTCGTCGTCGGAAGCGGCGATCAAGCCCAGCATGTACGGCACGCCGAACACGATGGACCCGGCGATGATGGGTCCCTTGCGCACGCGTTCCTCGAGTGTGTATCCCGGTGGGATGCGCTGCCCTTCCACATACTTCAGCTCGCGCGGCGGCGGAGCGCTGGGCGGCGGGTAATAGGGATACGGATAGTACCCGGGTGGATAGCCCGGCGGATAACCGGGCGGCGGGTAGCCGGGATACTGCGGATAGCCCGGGTACTGAGGTTGTGCCGGCTGGCCCGCTGGCGGCGGCTGCGGTCGCGGGCTTGCAGGACGCGAGGGCGGAGGCTTCGCATCGGAGTCCGCTGGCGAATCGCTCCAGCTCTCTGGTTCTTGGTCATCGGCCTGTGCGCGAGCGAGCGACGGGTCGCTGCAGACCATCAATCCGAGCACCGCACACACGCTCGAACGCCGAACCAAACGCGCAAACCATTTCAGTGAATAAGCCATCCCCATCAGACGATGAAAGCGCGAGACATCGGGCGCTGACAAGTAAAAGTCTCGGGGACGCTCGTGCCACAAATGACCACACCGGCGGCGCTGGGCTCGCGCAGCGTCTTCAGCCCGAGGCGGAGATCGCCTCGAATGGCCCGGTGATCGCGACCGTCAGACCTTCGAGCTGCAGGTTGGCAAACAAGACAGTGCCGTCCGGCGAGAAACACACGCCGGCGAACTCGCCGCCGCTGCGGGCATTGCGCGCGACTTCGAAGACGCGACCCGAACGGGACAACGCGCGAATGAACTGATCGCCCGAACCGTCTTCGGCCATGTAAACGTCGCCCCAGGGAGCCACCGTGATGTTGTCCGGCATGTCGATGCCGTCGCTCTTGCCCTCCGCGATAGACGCAACACGATTCTCGGGTTCGGGGCTGAGGCGGAGGATTTGGCCCTTCTCCTCCGCACCCCCCACAGTTGCGCACACGTACACGGATCCTTCGTGAAACCACGCTCCTTCACCGCGCCGCACGATCGCCGCGCCGCGCTCCTGAGCTTGCAGGCGAACCGTGTCGTCTTCGGGATCGGCGTCGGGAATGGTCACCCAGGAGATCGATGTGCGGTCGCCGGCTCGCAAGCGCGACACGTCGTAGTTCGGTGCACCCTGTACGCGTAGCGCTTGGAGCTGGCCTTCGAACGGATGCTGGCGATCGCGTGGCAAGAAGCGATAGAAGCAGCCATCATGACGGTCTTCCGTCATGTACGTTGCCAGGGTCGCGGGATCGACGCACGCTGCTTCGTGATTGAATCGCCCGAACGTCGCGATGCGTTTGGGCGGCTCCAGACGGTCTGCCTCGATACGGCACGCGAACACGTAGCCGTGTCCGCGGTCGACGCTTTCCTCGCAGCTGAGCCAGCCCCAGGGACTGATTCCGCCCGCGCAATTTCGCAGTGTTCCGGTCAGGACCAGATTGCTGCTGCGTAGCTCGCGCGTCTTCGCATCGAGGACCAGGCGGGTCACCGAGCCGTAAGCGCCGGGGTCGTACGCGTGCGGGGCGCTGCCACGCGGCCCATGTTGCTCGCTGCGGGTGAGCTCGTGGTTGCGCATCAGGATCCAGGTACCGTTCGGACCGCTGAAGCAACCCATGCCGTCCGGTCGCCACGGCACGCGGTAGCCGTCACTCATCGCATCACCGGCACGGTCCAGAATTCGGTACGTGAACCCGGCTCGTAGGTCGAGCAGCCGCCGTGGATCGGAAACGAGTGACGAACCCCGTGGCTTGCCGCGAGCGAACAGCGCCGGCAGCGGCGCAGCGATGGCGACGGCAGCGGCGCCGGACAGGCCCAGCAGCGTTCGGCGACGAATCGGCTTCACGTCGCCCCCATTTTAGCTCAAAAATGGCTGCTCGCGGAGCTTCCAGGCGATGCGCATCGCCAGGGTCATGATCGAAAGCTGCGGGTTTACACCCAAACTCGTGGGTACGATGCTGCCGTCGGCGATGTAAAGACCCGGCAGCTCCCAGGCCTGGCCATCGGGATCCACCACGGACGTCTCCGGGCTCGTGCCCATGCGACACGTGCCGAGCGGATGCTGCGAGCTGCACTCGAGCATGCGTTTCGGAATCGCCGCGAGGTCCAGGCTGCGCAAGGCGTCCGCGTCGATGCCGCCCAGGCCGAGCACCGGTAGGAAGACCTCCCTTGCGCCCGCCGCGAAATAGATCTCGGCCATCGTGCGCATGAGCTTCGGTACCGCGGCGTGGTCTGCGGGGCCGAGACGGTAGGTCATGAACGGCTGCCCGAAACGCCGGTGCACGCGGCCGCCCGCCGCGTCGTGCAGCATGCCTCCGAACACCGAGAGGTAGGGGATGCTGGCAGCGCGGCGCGCGTGCTCCGGACCGATGCCCGGTAGCGTTGCGGCGAGCACACCGGGTGGCACGAACAAACCGACCAGCGTGATGCGATCGTCCTCGAGCGCGTCCGAGTAGGCGCTCTGCAGTGCGCCTTGCCAACCGCGCACCGGTTCATCGAAGCGCGCCATGACCCGAAAGCCCGGGTGCAAGGTCAGGTTCTTTCCGACTTCGGCGGACCGGAAGCCGCTGTTCATGAGCAGCACGGGAGAAGCGTAAGCGCCCGCGGCGAGCACGACGCGCTTGGCTCGTACCTCGAGGCTGCCGAGCGCTTTAGCCCGGCCCGGGCTCATGAAGCGTGCGCGCACGCCGCTCGCGCGACCGGCATGCGAGGTGATGCGCTCGACCTTGCAATCCGTGTAGACGCGCGCGCCGGCGGCCAGCGCCCGCGGCAGGTAAGTGACATCGACGCTCAGCTTGCGGCCGTGCGGGCAACCGAAGTTGCAGCGCCCGCAGCCGTCGCAATCGCGCGTGTTACGCCGCAAGGGTTTACTGGGAATACCCAGCTTTTCGGCGCCCTCCAGGAACAAGCGCGTCGATTTCGAACGCATTTCCACGGGCACCGTCTGCACGTTCAGCGTTCGCTCCACGGCCTCCGCGCAGGGCAGCATGTTGGCTTCCGTGAAGTCGGCCAAGCCGAAACGTTCACGCCACTCGTGCAGCACGGAGCCGGGAACGCGGAAACAGACGCCGCCCGTGAGCACGCTGGATCCTCCGAAACAGCGGCCCATCATCACGTTGATCATCGGCGTGTCTCCCAAGCCGATGGCAAAGGTGAGACCGGCATCGCGCCACATGTGACGCATGGTCTGGCTCGGGCGCATCGCCGAGTAGCGCTCGGGAGGCACGTGCGGGCCCTCTTCGAGGACCACCACGTCTTGACCGGCTTCGGCTAGCTCGGCCGCGATCACCGCTCCCGCCGCCCCCGATCCGATCACGACCGTGTCGCAGCCATCGCGCTCCTTGTCGAGTCGCTCACCGCCGGGAAGAACCGTGCCGCGCGTCAACGACTCGCTCGCAGCTGGGTCAGACACTCGCCGTCGAAGCCGACCTCGCGCGCTGCCTCGGGGTGTTCGTAGTAGAGCAGGGAAAGGAGCGCCTTGATGGCCAGGAGCGGAGCGTTGAAGCCGCTCTGCTCGAGGCGGCTGAGTGCGCGAATGCGATCAGGCAATGGCAAGCGCCGGAGCGGGCCGATCCGAAAAATGACCCACGGCGCGAGCAGATTGACCAGCCCCGCGCTGAGCCGGATCAGAAATCGTGTGCGCGTCCCGGCGCGAGCGAGAAAGTCGTC
>DATHEN010000042.1:0-2056 GCA_035318565.1 Polyangiaceae bacterium | reverse complement strand
AAAGCGGCGGTCTGTGTGCGCAGCTGCCGCAGCTCGGCTTGGAGCTCGTCGTTGGCTCCGGGTGCAGCGGCTGCCGCCGGTTCGGCTCGCGGCAACCGTCCGAACACCGCTACGACGGCCAGGGCCAAAGCGCTTCCCAAGACGATGACCAGCGTTCGCATCACGGCTCTCCTCGCGTTCGGACGTGCGCCCGGGCGGCGGAGCGTTACGACTCCGCAGCCCGGACCGTGGTTCACTGGGTGTACTCGAGACCCATCAACATGCCGTCGCCGTTGGCGCCGACGCTACACAGCACGACGCCCTGGCTGCCCGTCGGCACGTCGGTGAGGGTCAGAGTCCGCGCCTGATAGCTGCCGACTGCGGTGACCGCCACGGTGGCGGACTGCGAATCGACCGTGCCGTCGCTGTTGAAGTTGAACGCCGTGCACGACACGAGGCCGGCGCCGGTGTTGCGCTTACCTCGGAAGGTGATCGAGCGGCTGAGGCCGGTCGTGGTGTCCCACACGATCGGAACCGCGATCTGGATCGCCTGCCCGCAGCCGCTGATCGCCCCGACGCCGCCCGGGAATGGGAGGAACTGCAGGCAATCCTGGGTGACCGTCGGGACGGCGGCCGCAGCGGACATGCGCCGCGCTGCCGCGCCCTCCGGGGCCATGGTCAGACATGCCGCGAGGGCGGCGCTGCACGCGAGTGCTTTCTTCATGAACATGAACGATCTCCTTGGCTGTGACTCGAGGTCGCGCTCGCGGTGCACGAGCGAGACGAGCGCCAGGGTGAATGCGTTTAAATTACAATTCAACCGCTTCAGGTGGTATTTAGTCTGCCAACGTGTTCGTAATGTATTCCCGGGCCGGCGCGAGCCAGACCCGACGTACGTGCAGCAATACGCGCCTGCGTACGCGCAGCCCATTGCGACGGGTCGGCAGCTGCAGGGCGCTCAGTCGAGCTCGCCGCGGATCGTGCTCGGGCGCTCGCGGATCGTCGTGAGCACTTTCTGGTGCCCGAGCTGGAACTGCTCGTCGTCGTGGAGCTTGCGTGGGTCGGCCAGCACGAGCGCTTCGATCTGCGCGTGGTAGCGCTCGGCCATCGCCTCGAGATCCAAGCCCTCGAAGACCGTCACGACTTCACGCATCGTGGCGGTGTATTGCGCTCGGCACGCGACGCTCTCCAGGCAGCGCCGGAACAGCAGTCCTGCCGTGACTGGCGCAGACGGGTCAGTGCCACCGTGCGCCAGCTCGTAGATCTCGATGTGAGTCTTGCCCGTGCCGGGAAACGGCTTCAGCGCCATGTCCATGCCCCACGGCAAGAACACGAACCTCTGCGAGGTCGGGTCGCGATAGAGCCGGAAGTTGTTCGGGAAGTACACGGTGTACCCGTACATGTCCCATTGGTTCACCGCGGCTTCCACCGCGGTGAAGCGCAGGAACTTCGGCAGATCGAGCACCGGCGCCATGTCGGTGAGAAAGCTGTTCGCGCTCGCAGCCGTGAAGATCTCGATCATCGTGCGCAGGTCGGAGCGGTCGTTCTGCGTCTCGTTGGTCTCGAGCTCGAACAGCTCCTCCGCGCCTGGGACGAAGTCGGTCTGAGTCGTTTCGTACAGATTGCCGTCTTCGTCGCTGAACCAGCGGCGCAAGAACGACTTGTCTTCGGTCTCCACGTTCGCGTACACGCCGTATTGCTCGCCGTTGATGTAGACGAGCGCGCTGTTGCAGCGCGGCGCGGGCAGTCCTGCGGCACGGAACACCGCGTACGCGAGCCGCTCGGCGATGTACGACGGATCCTCGGCCATGTTGTTGAACGTGAGCCTGCGCAGACCGCGGAAGGTCTGGTTCGGCACGAACTCGTCGATCTTCAGCTTGAACGCCGGCTTTTCGTCCAAGGTGCGCCGGCTCGCGCTGCCCTTGATGCGCACGCCGACGTTGGCGACGGTCTCCGCGCCGTAGCGCAGCTCGCCTGGCACGTACGTGTCGCCATCGCTGCGCAGCGCAGCGATCGAGCTCTCGGATAGCTCGATATCGAAGCGCGGGACCATGGCTTCGTCGAACAGCTCCGCGCT
>DATHEN010000041.1:0-3608 GCA_035318565.1 Polyangiaceae bacterium | reverse complement strand
TTGTGGAGTCGTGGTGGGTGAGAGATGAACTCCTCCGACCGAGGCCTTGCGCTCCCAACGCGCATCCTCTTTGCGGACGACGAGCGCAGCGTGCGGGACGCTGTGGCTCGCACACTTCGTGGACGCGGGATGATCGTCGATCTGGCGATCGATGGCGCGGAGGCGTTGACTCTCGCCCGTGAGTTCCCTTACGCGGTCGTCGCCACCGACTACCGAATGCCCGGAATTTCCGGCCTCGAGCTCGTCCAGTCGCTTCAGAAGATCAGGCCAGACGCGACCTTCGTGATTATTACTGGCGCGCTCGAAGCGGTGGAGGGTCTCGGGCAGCTGACCCAGGTCCACTCCGTCATCCCGAAACCGTGGACGGAGAACGGGCTCGTCGCGGCGATCGAAGCCGGAGTGAGGGACGCGCAGAAGCGCCAAGCGAAGCGCTCGGGGAGCTCTGCCGCGTTTGCCGCCGTCGGTGGACAGTACGTCTTGCTCGTGGAGGATAACGACCTCGACGCGCTGATGCTCGGGCGATCCATCGAGCTGGTCGCGCCCGGAGAGTTTCGCCTCGTGCGCGCGCGGAGTCTTGCAGAGGCCAGAAGGTTTCTCCAATGCCGGGAGTACAGTGCCGTTCTCGCGGACCTCGGCTTGCCCGATGCCAGCGGGCTGGACACATTGAGCGGCATCCTCGGCGTAGCTCCAGACACTCCCATTTTGGTGATCACCGGAGCAGACGACAAGACACTGGCCACGCAGGCTGTCCGCGCGGGCGCACAGGATTATCTGTTGAAGGGCAATTACGAGCCGGACGCCGTGCTGCGCTCGATGCGCTACGCGGTGGAGCGCAAGCGCATCGAGCTTCGGCTAAGCGAGCTTGCGCACTATGATCCACTCACCGGGCTCGCGAATCGAGCCCTCATGGCAGAGCGCGAAAAGCGCGCCATCCCACGTGCGGCCCGTTCAGGACGCAGCGTCGCCTTGCTCGCGGTCGATCTCGATCACTTCAAGGTGATCAACGACACGCACGGCCACGATGTGGGCGATGGGGTTTTGGTCGAGGTCGCGAGGCGCCTTTCGGCGAGCATACGCTCCGAGGATACCGTGGCCCGCATCGGTGGGGACGAGTTCGTGATCCTACTCGAGGATCTCGAAGACGCGGATGGCGCGCGTCGCGTCGCGCAACGCATCCACAATGCCTTCGCAACCCCAATGCTGATCGAAGGCAAAGAGCTCACGACCTCACCGAGCGTGGGGATCGCGCTCTTTCCAGACGACGCGGGGAACCTGGGCGAGCTGCAGCGCCACGCAGACGCCGCGCTGTACGAGGCCAAGCAATCTGGTCGCAATTCCTACCGATTCTTCAGCCGCGAGCTTCAAAACCGCGCCCGGCAACGGCTCGAGCTCGAACGGGACCTCGCGGGCGCGCTCGCGGCCGGCCAGTTTCATCTCGTGTATCTCCCGGACGTGGACGTGCGGAGCGGCATCGTGCGCGGGTACCAGGCCCTGCTCCGCTGGAATCGGGGACCCGGAGAGCCTCTTCTGGCGCGGGAGTTTCTTCACGTTCTCGACGAGTCGGCCGAGATTGTGAGAGTGGGACAGTGGGTCATCGAGCGAGTGTGTGCGGACGTCACCCTCGCTTCACTTGCCGTCGGGATGCGCCTGTCGATAAGCGTTTCGGAGCGACTGCTCGCGAGCACCGATTTCGTCGCCACGGTCGAGGGGGCGCTGCGTTCGCACGGCATCGAAGGGGAACGCATCGAGATCGAGCTGACGGAGCTGAGTCTCTCGGCGCATTTCGCCGAAGTCAGAAGCAAGCTCACGCATCTCGCGTCGCTGGGTGTCAGCGTGGCCGTGGACGGATATGGCGCCGGGCGGTCGTCGATCCTCGAGCTCGCGGATCTGCCAATTCGCACACTCAAGTTGGACGAGTCCTTCCTCATCGAGATCGAAGGCGGACGGCGCCAAGCGGCGTTATCGGCCACACTTCGGGTCGCAGCCGCTCTGGGTTGGTCCGTGGTGGCCACAGGAGTCGACACGCGCAGTCAGCTCGACATCGTGCAGAGTCTCGGTTGCCCGCGGGCTCAGGGCCGCTATTGGGGCGACACGGTCCGAAGTCCTGGATTTTCCCGACGCGCCGAAGCCACCCCGGCGGCGACGAAGGCAAGCACATGATGAATCCCAAAGTGACTCACGATGCGCCGAACGCAGGCGCGACCGACCCCAGCGGTGGCAGGCTGTCGGAGCTAGCGCTCGCCGAGATCGTCGACGCGACCCCGACGGGGATGATCGTCGTGGACTCGTCCGGAACGATCCAGCTCGCCAATGCCGAGGTCGAGCGGATGTTTGGTCATCCGCGCGGTGCGCTCCTCGGACAATCGGTGGAGTCGCTCCTCCCGCAGCGCTATCGGGAGGGCCACTTTCGCCACATCCGCGGCTACCTGCAGGATCCTCAGCGCCGCGCCATGGGGGTGGGCCGCGAGCTCTACGCGATGCGCGCAGACGCTTCGGAGTTCCCGGTGGAGATCGCACTGAGCCCGGTCTCCACGTCGAGCGGCGTCCGCGTGATCGCCTTGATCGTTGACATCTCCGAGCGTCGCCGCCTCGAGGCCGCCTTTCAAGTGGCATTCGAAGCGGCGCCGACGGGCATGGTCATGGTGAATGCCGATGGTGCGATTCAGCTCGCCAACCGGCGCCTGGGCGAGCTCTTCGGATATGCGGTCGAAGAGCTCTCGGGACGACCGATCTCGTTGTTGCTCCCCGAACGACATCGCGCAAACCATCCAGCGCACGTGCAAGCCTATCTCGCGGCGCCATCGCTGCGCGCCATGGGCGAAGGGCGTGAACTGTCCGGTCGGCATCGGGACGGCTCCGAGTTTCCGGTCGAAATCGGTCTGAACCCGGTGACCTGGGGCGAACGGCGCATGGTGATAGCCGCTGTCTCGGACATCTCCAAACGCAAGCAGCTCGAGCTCGGGCTCCGGCAGGCGAACGCGCAGCTGGAAGAGTTCAGCTATGTCGCCTCTCACGATCTCAGGTCCCCGCTCCGGGGCATCTCGGATCTGGTGGACTGGGTGGTGGAGGACTTGGCAGCAAACCCCATTCCGAGTGCCCAGAAGAACCTGAACCGGATCAAGCTTCGCGTGGAGCGCATGGAGAGCATCATCGGCGATCTGCTGACGTATGCACGTTCCGGGCGCGCTTCGGCTGAATTCGTGGACGTCGAGCCGGGGGCGCTGATAGCGGGCGTCATCGAGGTGCTTTCGATACCGGAAAGATTCGACGTGCACGTCGAGTGCGACGTCGAACCGTTCAAGGCTGCGAAAACGCCGCTCGAGACCGTCCTGCGGAACCTGATCAGCAACGCCGTCAAACACCACGCGGGTGAAGTGGGCCGCATCGACATCACGGCGCGAGCACGGGGGGGGTTCTGCTACTTCTCCGTCCGAGACGATGGTCCCGGTGTGCCTACCGCGGCGCACGGCAGAATCTTCAAGCTGTTCCAGACCGTGTCGGCGGCCGAACGCGGCGGCTCCGGGATCGGGCTCGCCGTCTGCAAACGCCTGGTCGAAAGTCACGGGGGCAGTATCGAGGTCACGTCCGGGTCCGGCGATCACGGGGCG
>DATHEN010000040.1:0-7272 GCA_035318565.1 Polyangiaceae bacterium | reverse complement strand
GCTGCAGCCGGGTTACGAAAGGGTAAGACTCGGGGTTGGCAAGGTCGCTTTGCAGAAGCAGATTGGGCTGTGAGCGTAACTGCCCACGATCCGCGGCCTCGCTGTCGCGCTGAGGTGCGAGTGCTCGTCGCCGCGCTTCTGCTGAGCGCGTGTGTCGGCGATATCAGTGAGCCGGTTGTGCCGGGTGAGCCGGGCGTGCCGGGTGAGCGGCGGATGAACGCCCGACCCAGCGAGCGCGTGGCGCCGGACGCGGGCCAGACGGGTGGCGGCCCCGACGCAAGCACGAGCGGCGCCGCGAATAGCGCGTGCGACACTCAGCCAAACCTGGGCCCCACCCCATTGCGGCGACTCACCCGCGTCGAGTACCGCAACACGGTTGCCGACCTGTTCGAGATCGCGGCGCCGTCGAACGCGGATTTGCCGGACGATGGAGCAGACTCACAGGGGTTCACGACGACGACAAGTCAGCCGATCAGCCCCGAAGGCGCACTGAAGTATTTCGAGGTGGCCACGACCGTCGGCGAGAGCTTGATGGCCAAGCTGCCCGCGCTGTTCCCCTGCGCGGACGGACAAAGCGAAGACAAATGCATCCGGGAGCTCCTCGCTTCAACGGGCACGAAGATCTTTCGCCGCCCACTGACCGAAGACGAGCACGACCACTTCGCGACCGTCTTCGCCAAAGCGCGCACCGACGAGGCCACCGTCGATGAAGCCGTGTTGACCGTGCTGCAGACCATGCTCGTGAGCCCGCAGTTCCTGTTCATCATGGAACCCTCGCAAGCGAGCGCGAGCGAACCGACCAAGCTCGATTCCTGGCAAGTGGCCACGCGGCTCTCCTATTTGCTTTGGCAGACGACGCCGGACGCCGAGTTGCTGGACGCCGCGTCACGCGATGAGCTCGTGACCAAGCCGGCCGTGGCGGCGCAGACAAAGCGTATGTTGGACAGCCCGCGTGCCAAGGCAGCGGTCGCCGCATTCTTCGACCAGTGGCTGATGCTTCGAGACATCGAGAAGGTTCAGAAGGACCCGGACATCTTCCCCGACGTCACGGAGCTCGCCATCGCGGCGCTCGCGCGAGAGTCACGCATGTTCGTCGAGGACCTCTTCTGGAGCCACGACGGCAGCTTGGGCCGGCTTTTCATTTCTCCGTCGCGCGTGCGCAACGCGACGCTCTCCGAGTTCTACGGCGATTCGCTGAGCGAAGCCGACGATCCGGAGCTGGTCGAGGACGCCGTGACCGAGAGGTCGTTCGGGCTGTTCTCGCAAGCGGGCTTTCTGATGGGCATCAGCAAGAATGACGACCACTCCGCCATCTTCCGCGGCAAGCTCGTGCACAGTCGGTTGTTCTGCAAACCCATCTTCTTGCCGCCGCCTGGCGTGGCCACGCCACTGCCGGCGATCGAGCCCGGCGTTACGGGTCGCGAACGGATCGAAATGCACACCGGAAGCGGCGTGTGCGTGAGCTGTCATGGTCAGTTCAATCCGTTCGGGTTCGCGCTCGAGCACTTCGATGCGACGGGCCGCTGGCGCGAAATGGAGGGCGAGCTTGCGATCGACACCGCGGCCGAAGTCGCAGGCTCGGACCTCGGCCCATTCGATGGCGCGCGTGATCTGTCGAGCAAGCTAGCGAACAGCGAGCAAGTGCACGAGTGCGCGGTCTCGCAGATGTTCCAGTACGCGATGCGCCGCGAGATCACGAGCGATGACGCATGCGGCCTGGCCTCGCTCAATCGCATCTTCTCGGACTCCGAGCTGAGCATGAAGCAGCTGCTGGTGGCGATCACGCAGTCGGACGCGTTCTTCGCGCGGATGGAGCCGAAGGAGTAAGCCTCATGGCCGTCGCACCTTCCAGGCGAACGCTTTCGAGACGCGCGCTGCTCCGCGGAGCCGGCGGCATCGCAATCGGTCTGCCACTGCTCGAAGCGATGCTGGCGCGTCAGGCACGCGGCGCCGATCCCGCGCCGCCGCAACGGTTCTTGGTGTGGATGAGTGTCAACGGCACGGTCGTGGAGCGCTGGATCTGTCCGCCGGCCGCGTCGGTGGAGGAGCTCCAGCTGTCCGAGATCTTGGCGCCGCTCGAGCGGCACAAGGCGGACATGGTGGGCGTGCAGAATCTGAGATGCCCCGCAGGCTACGCTCACGCCTATCCTTCCAACCTGACGGGACGCGCCCAAGTCGACATCGGCTATCCGTTGATCTACGGCACCGGGCATTCGCTCGACCAGCACATCGCCAAGCAGTGGGCGGGGCGGACGCCCATTCCCTCGCTGCAGCTCGGTGTGCAGATCGATAGTAAGGATCGCGACACCAGCGCGTGCGTGTCGTGGACCGAAGAGCCGCACCCGGACCAAGGCATCGCCAGTCAAGCCGCCGAACGAGGCCAAGCTCCGCCCACGCGCGGCTTGCCGGCCGAGAACAATCCGTTCGCGGTTTTCACGCGCTTGTTCACGGACGGCACGTCGAATGCGGTCAACAACGCCAAGCGCGCGTTCTCGATGCGCCGCTCGATGCTCGATGGTGTCTTGGACCAAGTGCCGGCGCTCAACCAACGCTTGGGCCGGGCGGACCGCGCGATCGTCGAAAATTACTTCGATTCGGTGCGCGCCATCGAAGCTCAGATCACCGCGCTCGATGCTGCGAGCGCAGCGTGCGTCGCGCCGATGTTGGGCGCTGACCCGACCGCAGCGGATGCCACGACGCCTTGGTGGATGGAACAAGCCCACGTCGCCGACGTGCTCAAGCTCCATGGCGATCTGATCGCCGCGGTCTTCGCGTGCGATCTCACGCGCGTAGTCGTGCTCACGGTCGCAGGCTCGGGCGGCTCTTCGCGTATGCCGCCGGCGGATCTCCTACCGGCCAACGACATGGGCGACTGGCACGGCGTCTCGCATGCCATAGGCACGGACAAAGACACGCAAGCTCGCGACGGCCTCGCGGCGATCGACAGCTGGTACTACGACAAGCTCGCGGTGCTGCTCGACTCGCTCAAGAGCGTCCCCGAGCCGACGGGCGGAACCCTGCTGACGAACAGCCTCGTGATGAGCACCAATGAGTACGGACCCAACGGCGACGTACCTGCGTTGGGCCTGGTCGGCAGCAACAACTCGCATATGTGCAAGCTGATGCCGATCTTGCTCTTCGGCCAGGCGGCAGGCGCGCTCGAGACCGGTCGCTGGCTCGCGACGCCGATGGTCAACGTCACGCAAGCCGAAGGCCACCACATCAACCGGCTCTACGTTTCGATCCTCAATGCCCTGGGCATACCCGACCAACAATTCGGCGACCCTGCCGCAGACCAGGGCCCACTCGATGGTGTGTTGGGCTAGTCGGGCGGCCCCGGCACACGGGCACATGTGCCCGGCACGTGCCCGCGCTGCGGACCGATCACAGCGCCGCGCCGGGCAGCTGGGGAGTCGGCAAGCGATGACCCTGGCGCGAGAAGTACACTGAGACCTTCAAGGCATCGGCGGGGTCGGCGCGGATCAGACCATTGGAGTTGAACGGCTCGCGCTGCGGCAAGGCCTCCTCCGCACGCTCGCGCGCCTGCGAGGAGTCGTAACGCAGGTCGACGCGGCAGAGGTTGGTGCCGCAGCGCTGGCCTGCCAGCCGTGCGCCTGTAAACTCGGCGCTCGCGAGCACGGGTGCGAGGGCATTCTGTACCCGCCGGTACCAGTCGCGGTCTTGTGGTTCACGCTCGAGCGCGAGCTCGTAGCCGAGCGCGTAACTCTCGATCGAAGCGGGTTGCGGCGTCGCTTCTGGGGCGGTCGAGGCAGCCGATACAATCGGCGCCGGGCCTGCCAGCGCGTGGTCTTCGTCCATGATGGCTTGTCCAACCAAGCGGGGGCTGCTGGCAGCGAAGGTAGGCCGAGCGTCCGCGCGCTGATCGGTTGCGTGTGCGGCCATTGAGCTGAATTTCGCGTTCCCAGTACCCGCGCTGTGCCGCTGTGGGCCGGGCACCACGAAGACGACGAACGCGAGCGCGTACAAGCAGACGAGCGCGCCGAGCAGCCAAAATAGGCGTGTGCGGGTCATGATCCTGGCTCCTTGCACGCGCGAGCCCGGGATCGCCGCCAGCTGGACCGAGGCCCGCCGACGGCGATCCGTTCTCGCGCGTGGCCCCTAGTTCTTGATCAGGTACGAGACGATCGACGAGCGTGCGCCCAAGTGCACATCCGGAACGCTGCACCACAGCGTGTAGTGCCCGTCCACCACCCCGATCAGCGAGTTGAAGTCCAGAATCTGTACCGCTGCGCTCGACCCGCTCGAGGTCTGCGTATCGAACGCAAACGTGGTTCCGTCCGCGCCCTTGGCCGAGAGTGTGCACGAGACGTCGGAAGTCGCGTGCTGATCGACGACGAAGACCCTCGAGCCGAAGGCCACGCCCCCGGGAATGGTCGTGCGAACCACCGGACACGCGACGTTTAGGCGCGCTGTCTCGTCGATGTTCTCGTACTTGCTGCCGGTGCGAATCATGCTGGATTGCTGCGTCAGGCACATGTGACCTGGATAGCTGGTATCGGCGAGCGCCACACCCGGTCCGAGCACGAGGGCGATGAACACGCCGAGGGTCTTGAGTCGATTCATGATGGTCTCCTATGAGGGCAATGGCGCGTGTCGTCACTCGCCATGAGCCGCTCGATCCGCGACCGAGTTGGCTCTGTGCACACCCACTGCACGCGCTATGCCATGATCATCCGACCATGATTGGCCCGAAACCCGAAGACCGCGCAGACCCGACGAGCGAGCTCGAGCGCGAGGTCTTGAAGTCCACGCTTCGGGAGCGGCTTCTCGGCGATACGACCTTGGTGATGCTGGGTCGGTTCGAGCTCCTGCGTACGATTGGCCGCGGCGGCATGGGTGTCGTCTTCGAAGCCATCGATACCCGGAGTCAGCAGCACGTTGCATTGAAGGTGTTGCGACTGCACGGGCACGAGGCCGCCTCATCGATCAAGCGCGAGTTTCGCGCAGTCGCTAGCGCGTATCATCGCAACCTGGTCGCTCTGTACGAGCTCTTCGCCGATGAGCAGCGAGTGTTCTTCACCATGGAGCTCGTCCACGGCTCCTCGATCCGCGAGTACGTGACGCGCGATGGAAAGCCGGATCGCGAGCGCTTGTGGCGGGTGATGTGCCAGCTGGTCGACGCCCTCAGCGTTCTTCATGACCACGGACTGCTGCATCGGGACCTCAAGAGCTCCAACGTCCTGGTTCAGAGCGATGGCCGCCTGGTGCTGCTGGATTTCGGTTTGGTCCGCGAGCTGAACGACCCTGATAACGGCGGTTGGTCTGGGACACGGGCCTATATCGCGCCGGAACGTTTGGCCGGCAGCGCAGCGACCGACGCCAGTGACTGGTACAGCATCGGAGTCATGCTGCTCGAGGCGCTCACGGAAAAGTCGGCGAACGATCCACGCTTCCGCGATGCGCCCGACTGGGGCGCTCATCCGCATGATCCCATGGTCGCGCTTTGCCAGCGTTTGTTGAGCCATCGCCCCTCCGAGCGCCCCACGGCGCGCGCGCTGCGCGAGCTGTTCGAGTTGCCGGTGTCGTCGGAATCATCGAGCCCGGTGCGACCTTCCGATTTGGATGGAGTCTTCGTTGGACGACGGTCCGAGCGCGGGCTGCTGCACGCTGCGTTCGAGCGAGCGGAGCAGCAGCGGTGCGCCGTCGTCTATGTGCATGGCGAGCCCGGGATTGGCAAGACGGCGTTGGTGAAGGAACTGCTTGCCGAGCTGCAGGCGCAACACGCGGTCTACGTGTTCGCAGGGCGTTGCTACGAACGGGAAAGAGTTTCGTACAACGCAGTCGATGGCGTGATCGACGCGTTGGCGCAGCAGCTCAGGAGCATGCCCGAATCCGATCGCGTGGGCTTGGTTCCAGAAGGCTCCGCGGAGCTGGCGCATGTCTTCCCGATCCTCGCGCAAGCGATCACGGCAGGCCACGCAGGCGACGTCGCTAGCATGGATCCGCATCGCGACCGTGAACGCGCCTTGGCTGCGCTGCGCGTGCTCTTGACGAACTTGGCAGCGCGTCAGCCAGTCGTTTTGCATGTGGACGATCTGCAGTGGGGGGATGCCGACAGCGCGCACGTATTGTCCGAGCTGGTCCGAGATCCGCCGCTGCGTCGGCTCCTGCTGATCGTCAGCTATCGAACGGCCGACGCGCGCGGCAACCCGGGCGTGACCTCGTTGCGCGCGCTGCGCCCTGTCGATGAACGGGACACCTGGGAGCTCTGCCTGACCCCCATGCCTCGAGCGGAGTTGCACGAGCTCGCCAGGGACATCTCACGGTCAGCGTTGGCCGCCGAGGAGCTCGAGGAGCTCGTCGAGGAGTCGAACGGAAGTCCGCTGTTCCTACGTACCTTGCTTCAGTATCGGACCGTCGCGATGCGCGCCACCGCAGGCCAATCCCGGCAGCGTCCCACGACTCTGAACGAGGTGCTCCGCGGCACGATGAAACAGTCGCCGGCGCCGATGTGTCACTTGCTCGAGTTGCTCGCGATAGCAGGACGACCTCTCGAACGGGATCTGCTGCTGAGCTCTGCGGACCCCGAGCAGATCGCAGGACGCGGTCACGAGTGGCTCATCGCGCTGCAGCGCAGCGGGCTCGTGCGCGAGGTGGCCGACGCCTTGGACACGTATCATGACCGCGTGCGCGAGACGATCGCCGAGTCGATCGAGCCGGAGCTCAAGCAACGGCACCACGCGCGGCTCGCCGCGAGCGAAGGCCTGTCCCCGTCTCCCGACGTCGAGTTCCTCGCCTATCATCATGAGCAAGCCGGCCAGCTCGAGCCAGCGGCGCACCATGCTGAAGCTGCCGGTGATCGGGCGCGCGATAAGCTCGCTGCTGACCGTGCAGCGGAGCTCTACGCGATCGCCCTCCGTTGCCTGCCCGAGCCGGCTCCGCTCAGGTTGCTCGAGAAGCTGGCAGATGCCACTGCCTTTGCAGGTCGCCTGGCAGACGCGGCACCGATTTACGTTCGAGCGGCCGCATGCGCGGAGAGCAGTGGCACGGATGCGTTGCGGCTTCGGCTGCGTGCGACTGAAATGATGCTGCGGCGGGGCAAGGTCAAAGAAAGCGTAGAGCTGGCGCAGCCCGTGCTTCACGCGGTGGGCCTTCGCTATCCGTCTTCGGCGGCGGAGGCCGCGTTGTCGATCCTGGTCAATCTCGCGCAGCTGAAGCTGCGCACGTATCGCTTTCACGTCAAGCACAGGTCGGACGAGCACGAGCGTTTGCACCGGGAGCTCTGTTTCGTTCTGGGCTATCGGCTCGTTC